>DATHOI010000601.1:0-3624 GCA_035485095.1 Polyangiaceae bacterium
TCCGGTCACTCGCCGGATCGAGCGGTTGATGCCCCAAGGAATGATCGTGGCGCCGTAGTCTGCAGCCACGGCAGCGTAGGTTTGCGGTCCGTAGGTGTCGACGATCCAGCCGATGAATTTTGCGCCGTATAGGTACCAAAGATTGCCACTCGGCCAGCGCCGAGCAGGGTTACTGATTTGATCGAGGCGCGCGAGCCGATGCTCCAGCACGTCGGCGCGCAGATACATGTCGAATTGCGTGGAGCGCAGACGTCCACCAGAGGTGTGCTCGGACTCCATCACGACCGCCAGCCCCTCGAGAATCCAGCGTGGCTGAGCCTGATTCGGTGCGAATGTCTTGCCGAGCACTGCGTTGCCCAACGCGGGCAAGCCGGACGTGTTGTCGATCTGCAGGATGTGCGTGTACTCGTGCGTCACGAGCTCGTTGATCCAGTTGTCGTAGTCGCCGAGCGGCGACATGTCGTCTGGCGCGGTCGCAAACAACCGAATCGTGTTGTAGGGCAGCGTTGCGGCTGAACCGTTGGCGCTATCCGTGTCGTCGGTGATGACGATCTCGGTGACTTGCTTGGGCGCCCAACCAAGCTGCGGCATGAGCCGCTCGTATACGGACTCGCCGCTGCTCGCCGTGCGCTGCGCGATGTCTTCCTCACCACCGTGATAGTGCACGCGAAAGTGCGGACTTTTTACGGTGTACCAACTCAGGTATGGGTCGCCCGCGCGGGCATTTGCCGCGCATAGCCAGGTCAGCGAAGCACACGCCAACGCAAAAAAGCGAGTCCGCGCGTGCCTTGATTTTCTGCGCGGAAGGTTGTCGCCCATGCCGCCGTGCTTTTTCCCCCGCTCGCGCCCTGGCAGCGCACCCTCGCGCTCTGGCTCTCACCGTTTCATAGATCGTCGTGGAAGAGCGGCTCTCGATTTCGCACGTAGCGATACACGAGCTGTCGACCCTCCGGCGTGATCTGTGTGAACTGCGCACCGAAGCCCGGGGACGAATCCGAGCCCGAGTTGGGCGCTTCACGCGTCCAGCGCACGATGCCGAGCGCTTCGAATTCATAGCCGCCGGGCATCGACACTCGAATCGACAGCGAGCGTCCGATCTCCGGGATCTGATACGTCGCGACGAAGATGCCACCGGAGTCGATGACGTCGTTGCCGCTCAGACCCTTGTAAAAATTCGTACCGCTGTGCGCGCCGAGCTCTGCCTCGACGCGCAATGAACCAGCAGGAGCTGGCGGAGCGGCGGGTCGCGCAGCGGCTGGTTGTGCCGCAGGTTGCGCGTATGCCGGCGCGGGCGCGGCCGCTTGCGGTTGCCACATCTGTGGTGGTGGGGGTGCGACCGCAGGTGCCGCGAAAGCGACCTGCGGTTGTGCTTCGGGGCGTGGCTGAAAGCCTTGCGCTTGCGACGGTTGCGTTGCTGGCCCGCTGCTGTACGGCGCTTGAGCTTGCGGTGGATACGCTTGCGCCGGATTTTGCGCGACCATCGTGCCCGCGTACGGTGAGGCTGCCGGCGGTTGAGCGAGCTGATGAATCAAGCTGAGCGATCCGGCGATCGCCTCGAGCGCTTGATCCACTGCGGGATGCGTGCCCGCGCTGACCTGCAACGTCGCGAGCGCTTGGCGCGCCGCGTTGAGTGCTGCTGGCCCGGCTTCGGCGACAGCCGCACCGTGGCTCGCCTCGATCCGATGCAGCGCGCTCATCGCATGCGCGACCGGTTCTGCGACGGACATGAGCTGCGGCGGAACGCCGGGGCTCTGCAAGGCACCAAGGCCACGAGCAAGATTCTCACGGGCAGCGCGGGCTGCACTCACCGGGTCGGACATCCAAATTCCTCCAGAGTGCGCGAGTCTATCATCCGAGGTCGCGATTCCAAGTGCTTGATACTACTGGGAGGCGAGACGCCAGGGTGAGGGCGAGCGATTTCTCGGTCAGCTCGCGCTCCGCGCTGTCTTCCGCGGCGCCGTCCGGCTCCTCGGCGCTGAGCAGAGCCCGCTCGATGGCGATTGCGCCGTCCGCTGTTCGGATGACGAGTGTTTCGGGCGTCTTCGCGCTCTCCCCGATGACCGCAGCCTCGCCGGGCTCGAGCGCGCTGACGAATTGGGTCGCATCTCGAGCCCGCGTCACGAAGAAGCGCAGGCTCGCAATCTCGACAGCCAAGCCGGGAACGGGCGCGAGGGCACGGATTCTGCGCAGGACGCGGTGCGTGGGCCACTGCCAGTCCACGGCCAACTCCCGGCCGGTCGGCTCGGGTGCCCAGGTGACGTCGGCTGCGTGTTGTTCGAGCGCCACTGGCGGTCGCGCTTCGGCGAAACGGCGCACTCCCTCTCTAAGTAGTGCCAGCGATGGGCGATCGAGCGCCCGCGCGAGCTGCCACGAATTGCGTTCCCCAGTCGGGATCGCTCGTTGCAGCAGGATGGCGCCAGTGTCGTACTCTGGAGCTAGCACGTGGAGCGTGACGCCGGCGTCGTGGTCCGCCGCGTCGATCGTCCAAAAGTACGGATTGGGACCGCGGTGCCTCGGCAGTAGGGACGGATGCACACCGATGCCGCCCAAACGGGCGCCCTTCAACCAAGTTTCGGGTAACAGCCGCGTCCAAAACCAACTCACGATCAGCTCGGGCTGGGCTCGGCTCAGCGCTTGCTCGACAATAGCGGTCAATTCGCTGGCCGGCATCCGCAGCGCATCGATCAAACGCGGCGCCGGGACCTGGCTTTGCACGCGCCGCCGCCCAGGGGCATCGAGCGCTGAAAACACGCACGGATCGAGCTCGTGGCCGTCCAAGAGCAACAGGTGGGCGCCCAGCGGCAATCCGAAGTAGGCGACCTTCACGGTCCCCGCACTCTGCCGAAAAGTTGTTCCGGTACCAAGCTCCCTGTTAACCACGAGCGGATGGAATCCGGCGGAAAAAGTCGCGCCTTCAGCTCGGCATTGCGCGAAGGCAGCCGCTTCGATCCTGTGGCCTCACACCGACCGGTGCTGGTGTTCGAGGGAGTGCACAAGGCTTATCGGGCGGATTGCCCAGTGCTTAGGGGGCTGCAGCTCGAAATCGCGCGAGGCGAGTTCGTGTTCATCACCGGCCCTTCGGGCGCAGGCAAGAGCACGTTGCTGCGTCTGCTGTACGCGGCGGAAAACGTCGACGCGGGCCGGATCCTTTTTTTGGGGCGCGAAATTGGTCGTCTGACCGACGGCTCGATCCCGTTCCTTCGCCGCAATATCGGGATCGTCTTCCAAGACTTCAAGCTCGTGAAGAATTGGAGCGTGCTCGACAATGTGGCGCTGCCGCTCGAAGTGCTCGGCTTGCCGCAACGGGTGATTCGTACACGAGTTGGTGAAGTGCTGGAGCGAGTGGGCTTGGGGGGCCGCGGCTCTGATTCGGCCGGTGTGCTCTCCGGTGGCGAGCAACAGCGTGTCGCCATCGCGCGCGCCATCGTGGGCGAGCCCGCGCTCTTGCTCGCCGATGAGCCGACCGGAAATCTCGACCCACAGCTGGCGGTCGATATCCTCGGACTGCTCGAGGACATCAACGAGACCGGCGTGACCGTCCTCTTCGCCACGCACGATCGCTCCTTGCTCGACGTGCGACCGCGACGCGTGGTCGTGCTCGACGAAGGCAAAGCGACTGACGTC
>DATHOI010000602.1:0-2725 GCA_035485095.1 Polyangiaceae bacterium
TACTCGCATGCCCCCGCCGCGAGAAAGTGATGTTCAAGTTTGAACTTCAATCTTGAAATGCCGAAGGCACCAGCGCCGAGGTAGTCGTTCTCGCGAATGCGGAGGGCACCTCGCGGCTGCGCGTGCCGGGTTGGGCTTTTCGTCAGAGACGCCGAAGGCTGTGCGGGTCTGCGTTGCGCCGCGTGACCACCCCAAAAATCAGCCCATTATATGGTGTCTACGGCGCGGACGCGCCGCGAGTTTACTTGGCTGCTGCCGGCTTCGCTGCAATGACTTCACTGAACAGTTTGCCGAGCGCCGAGATTGCCGGCGTGGTGGCAAAGCCAGTGTGCACCGTCGGAGAGACGAGCCCACTCAGAACGTCGGCGCGCGGCGTGGTGCGAGTGAGCGCGCTCGACAAGGATTGAACCGGGTTTTTCGCGTCGGTCTTACGCGCAAGCGCTTGCCCGAACTGCGCGAGATCGTCCGGCTGCCCGAAGCGCTCGACGACGAGCTGTAGAATCGAGGTGTGGTCGAAAAGGGAGTGGCAAGCCGAGCCCGCTTCCACGAGCGGCGACACCACTATGCCCGGGATGCGCACGCCGAGCGTGCTGAAAGGCGACTGAATCGTCCACTTGTTCCCTGCTGGCGGCGCGTAAGACATCGCTGGCGGCGGCACGTGATCGAAGAAACCGCCGTGCTCGTCATAGCAAATGACGAGCACGGTGCGCGCCCATTTGGCCGGGTTCGAAGTGAGCGCGACGTACACGCGGCGCAAGAAATCCTCACCGTAACCAACGGGGAGCGGCGGGTGATTGCAGTTGCCATGCTGATTCAAGACCGTCGCAAAGTCGTTGTAAAATGGCTCACAGTAGATGAACTGCGGAGCGCGGTAGCTGCTCTGCCAGTTCGCCGCCAGTGAATCGAGCACGTGTCCGTGCTCGATCACGTGCAGCCATTGAGACGGCATCAGCAATAGGTTCGACGGCACGCCCACGTCGCGGATGCTTTGCGCGTCGACGTAGATCTCGAAATCCAACGATTTTTTAGCCAAATAATCGAGCACGCTGTGTTGAGTCGGAAATAGCGTGAGCGAGTCGGGCGTCGCGTCGATCAAGGTCTCACCGCTGAGGGCCATCAAGCGATTAGGCTGAGTGTCGGCTGGCACCGCGGCAAACCAGCGGTCGCACACGGTGTTGTTCCGCGCGAGCGCCGCCGTGATGGGTATTTCCAGCGGGCGATTGAAGCGCATCGGCACCGGGCTCTTGTCGATGCTTTGCGTGGCTTGATAGGTCTTGATGAAGCCGTCCATCGCGCCGCCGCGGAGCTCGGTCTCGATCTGCGCGCGCGAATGCGGCAAATCAGTGGGCAGGTAGCCGTCGGGCGTGGCGGTCGGATAATAGAGGTTGCCCGCGACGTCGGGGTTTCCGGCATCGAAGGTGTTGCTCTGCAGGCGTAGGCCGTCCACGTCGGTGCGACCGTCGAACGCGGGGTGGCTCAGGAAGCCGAGCATGTGATCGAACGAGCGATTCTCCAGCATCACGACGACGATGGTATCGACGAGACCCCGGAGCTGATCTTGGCTAATCATTGGTCCTCCTGCTCGGCATTCTACTCGACCTGTCAGCAACCGAAGTCGAACACCAAGCGCAGTTGAGAGGGCAGCGTCGCACTTTCGTCTGCGCTGAGCGTCGTATCGAACGCCCAGGTCCCATTCGCGGGGGCGTCGAGCAGCGCGCTGCCCTTTGGGTTCAAGCAGACTCGCGTGCCGTTCGGTGGCGTGACGCACAAGGCGTGGTCCTGCACCTGTAGCCCGCTCTTCACGCTCGGTTGCGCGACGGACTTCACCCTCAGCGCAGAGCCCGCGCTGATTTGTAGCGAGCCCGTGCACTTCAAGCTCGCGTCGCACGTTGCTTGCGCCGCCTGATTCTGGGTCGGTGCCACTCGTACGGATTGGCTCGCGTGTGAGTTGCCCTTCGCGGGGTTCGCGTCGAGCGCGACGATCATGAACGTGGTGTCGTTCAGTACGTTGACCTGCCGTTGATCTTTGGACGCGACCTGCGCGTTCCAGCCGCTCGGCGCCGGATCTGCTTGCAACGCCGCGTTGCCGCGCACCTCCCAACTGATGGTGACCGGCGCGGCGTTGCAGATCAGAGGGGGAGAGACATTGAATGCCACGACCCCGGGGCTCGGGCCGCAGCCGCAAGTCACGAGTGAGATGACGAGCGCGGCCCCCGCGCTGCACTTTCCGCTCATCTGGCGAAGATCGTCGATCTAGCTGCGTTCGTCAAAGCTCTGCGTGCGTGCGTCGAAGCCCGAGGGCTAATAGGGCAGAAATCGGAAATCTCGAACGGCCCCGATCCGCCTCAGCCACGCCGTCCCGCTGAGCGTCGTCCTTGGGTGATTCGAATAGGCACGTTCGACGTTGTTGACGTGAGTCGAGTTGAGTTGAGTTGCTCGCGGGTCACCGCCCCAGGCGGAGACCCAATTTCGGGCTTCGAGCGTTGGCCACGCAAATGTCACACAGTCGTGCGCGGATGATCGCATTGGCTCGGGCATGCTCGGCTCTTCAGCGTGTGCGAGAACGCGACGCGCGCGTCACCTGCCACTGCGCATTTGGAATCATTGGCTCGCCCGACGACACTTGCGACGCTTTTGCCCCGGTGGGATACGCAATCGGCGCTCGTTGTGGCGCTGAGCGCGCTGCTTTTGTGTGCGTTCTTCTCGGTGCCGTACCTGCCGATGG
>DATHOI010000603.1:0-5609 GCA_035485095.1 Polyangiaceae bacterium
TCGGGCTGCGCGCGGCCTGTCGCTGTGCGTACTGCTCCTCGTCAGCGTGCTCGGAGTGGTCTTCGCCCCGCAGCTCGTGTCGCTGTTCGCGGACGGCTACAAGGACTACCCGGGCGAGTTCGAGCGCACGGTGCGCCTCACCCGCTGGGTCTTTCCATACATCTTCTTCATGGGCACCGCGGCGCTCGGCGTCGCTGCGCTCAACACGTATCAACGCTTCGTCGCGACGTCGTTCGCGCCGGGGTTGCTCAACGTGTCATTCATCGTGCTCGGGCTCGGGCTACCGGCATTGCTCGGTGCTCACGGCTACGACCCTGCCCTCGCGCTCGCCTTCGCGGTGCTCGCAGGCGGTGTGCTGCAAGTGGTCGCGCAGTGGCCAAGCCTCAGACAGATCGGTTTCTTCGGCACGCCCACGTTGGAGCTCGGACATCCGGGCGTGCGCGAAGCGCTTCGCAGAATGGGGCCGGTGCTGATCGGCATGGGTGTGTATTACATCGACGTGGTGCTGGCGCGCCGCTTTCTGTCCGAGCTGGCGCCCGGTTCGCAGAGCTATTTCGGCTGGGCCCTACGGCTGTGTGATTTTCCGCAGGGTATTTTCGTGATGGCGCTGCAGACCGCCGCGTTGCCCAGCCTCGCGCGCTTGGCTGCACGCGGCGATCGCGCCGAGCTCAGCAAAACCTTCGCGTTCGGCATGCGGCTCACGTTGTTCGTCGCGCTAACGGCCACCGCGTTGCTCGTCGGTCTGGCCGAACCGATCGTCGTGCTCCTGTTTCAGCGCGGCGAGTTCGATGCACAATCGGTGCGCGGCACCGCTCATGCGCTGATGGCCCAAGGTTTGGGGATCTGGCTCGTCGCAGGAGTGCGCCAATTGGTGAGCGTATACTATGCGCTCGGCGACACCCGCACGCCGGTCGCTGTCGCTGCAGCCGATCTGTGCGTGTTCGTGATTTTGGCGCTGCTGTTGCGCGGTCGATTCGGACACGTGGGCGTCGGCTTGGCCGTCACGGGCTCGAGCGCCGTGCAAATGCTGCTCTTGTGGCGTTCGCTACGACACAAGCTCGATAGCCTGCACACGCGTGAGATCCTCGGCTCAGCCGTGCGCACGTTGCTCTCAGCGCTCAGCGGCGCCGCGGTCGGCGCCTGGGTCGCCAGGGCGCTCTGGCCGCACGGGCCGGCTCGAGCGCTAGCGCGCGCTGTGCCCGGCTTGGCGGGTTCGGCCGCGTTTGCCGCGGTGTTCGTGGCCGTCGCGATCGCGGTGCGAAGCCCGGAGTTGCTCTCGATACTGAGCGCGTTCCGCCGCCGCCGTGCGCCGGGCTGATATTTCAGCTAGTGCTTGGCGGCCCTCGCATGACTCAAGCCAAATCCAAAGAGAGCGCGAACGCGCGTGCCAGCGCTTCGCGCATCGTAAGCGCCGAGTTCACGGCAGCCGCGAAGAGTGCGGCAGAGCTGCCACCGCCCCTGCAGATCGAGATCGCGTTCGCCGGACGGTCCAATGTCGGCAAGAGCAGCCTGCTCAATACGCTGATGAATCGTCGCAATCTCGCGCGCACGAGCTCGACACCAGGCTGCACGCGTCAGATCAATTTTTTCAGCGCTCGGACCGCCAGCGGCATGAACGTGACCCTGGTCGATCTGCCCGGCTACGGCTACGCCAAGCGTTCCAAGGACGAACGCAAGCTGTGGGCAGAGCTGATCGATGGCTACTTGCTGGAACGGCCAACGCTACGCGCGGTGGCGCTCTTGGTCGACGTCCGCCGCGGCCTCGAGGACGACGATCTCGGTCTGATCGAGATGCTCGAAACCGGAAGCCGCAGCGCCCGCAGCGCGCTGAAGACTCTAGTCGTCGCTACCAAGCTCGACAAATTGCGCAGCGGGGAACGAGCCCATGCGCTCGCCAAGATCAAGGCGCCCAGAGCGCAAGTGCTCGGTTTTTCGACCGAGCTCCCGGAGAGCGCGGGGCAACTGTGGTCTGCGCTGGAGCGCCGCGCCGGTCTGTTCGCAGACGCAGTTTAGCCCGAGTTCCTAGGGAGCTACGTTGACGGCTTCGCGCGGGTCGAGCTCGCGCTTGCAATCACCGTACAGCACGAATCGATTGCGCCCACCGCCCGCCTCGAAGCGCCACGCGGGGCCCGCGCTGGCGCGGTAGTACTCGACGTGCGCGGTGCGGCTCTTTGGTGTGCCACGCGCTGCCGCGAATGCCCAAATCTCAGCCAAGGTACAGTGCGGCTCAGGCAGCGGATCACTCGGGTGCGGCGCGCAGCTGGCGTCCGGACTATCTGGCTCTGCGGCCATGCCTTCTTTGACGACGCCGACGTTCTGGCGTCCGCAATACGGGCGGCGCGCCAACGTTCCCGGCTCACGCATCGGTTGCGGGCCCTGCCCTGCCGCGCTTTGAAAGACATAGCGCACGCGACCACCCGCTGCGACGTCTACATTCCCCGAGCTATCCACACCGTCCGCGACGATGCTCCTGAGCAAGTTCCGCGGCGTGAGCGCGCGCGCGCTGGCCAGCGTCTTGACGATGTCTACTTTGTTTGGAAAGCCGACGACGCCGACCTTCGTCGGCGGAGCTGGTGGAATGCTCACCTCCGGACGAGCTCGTCGTTTGGCCCAAACGGAGACCAGCAAGCAAAGCAGGAATGTCGCGCCCACGATGACCAGCCCGCGCAGGCGATCAATGCGCCGGGGATCGGAGGCTCGGGCCAAGAAAGGAAAGACGCTCATCTGGGCGGGGATTCCGTGAAAGTCGCTTCCTATATCACTATTCTGGGGGCTTCCCCGGCTTTCTCCGGGCCCACCGGCGAGCCCGCCGCGAGCCTGCCAAGCAGGGCGTTCGCGGGCCCGCGAGATCGGTTGCAGGAATCGAACGAGCGCGCTAAGAATGGCGGCCGAATTTCGGGCGCATAACTCAGCGGTAGAGTGCGTCCTTCACACGGACGAAGTCGCAGGTTCAATCCCTGCTGCGCCCACCCCGAAATCCTCGTTGCTCGGAAGTGCACGGAGCGAGACAAATGGCCGAGCGAAACGTAGAGCTCGTAGCCGAGAGCTTCCGCCGAGCCTGTCTGGCGCTGAGCCTCCTCTTCATCGCAAGCGCCTGTAGCACCGCGACGCCTGCCGCGGCAGCACCGACCCGTGAGCATTGGGTGCCGGGCTATGTCTTCGGGATTTGGGGTAAGGGCGAGCTGGACGTTCGCGACGACTGCCCGGTCGCAGGTGCTGCGCGCATCCGGATTGGCGCGACCTGGTCCACGCTTCTGGTCAGCGTGGCGACGCTCGGCATGTATACGCCGCACGAGGTCATCGTGCATTGCCGAGCCGAACCATGAAGGCGCGCGCGGCGACGCTGTGTCTCGTGCTCGTGACCTCGGGTTGCGCCATGACGACGGTTCGCTCCGGGCGCCCACCGGGCGATGCCGCGCCGGGCTATGACGAGCGCTGGCATCCGTCATTTCTATTTGGCGCGATTCCTGGCGACGAACCGTACGATCTGGCGCGCATCTGCCCGAGTGGCTGGTCACAGGTGACGGTGGGGCGCGACCCGTTTACGCTGTTGTCTGGCTTGATCACTCTGTTCATCTATTCTCCGTCGCGTGTCACGATCGTGTGCGCGGTGCCCGGCACCTCGGCTTTGCCGCCTTTCGAAGGTTACGCGCCGACCACACCCACCAGCACGGCGCCGCACATGTCGCCTCCGCCCGAAGGGGACTGAACGTGCGCTACTTCGTAGAAATCGGCGATGAAACGCTCGAATTGAACCTCGAGCGAATCGACGACGGCAGCTTCCGTGTCCGTACGACGGACGGCCAAGAACTGGCGGTGACATCTCTTCTGCAGCGACCCGGAATGCACGCGCTGTCGGTCGCCGGGCGAACCGTCGAGGTTCAGCTCAGCGAGCAGCAAGTCAAGCTTGGTGGAGAGCGCTTCGCGGTGCGGGCACAGAGCGAGCGGGAACGCGTGGCAAGTCATCCAGCTGTCGGCACCCTACGCGCGGCGAAAGAAATCGTCGCGCCCATGCCGGGGAGAATCGTGCGCGTGCTGTGCGCGCCAGGCGCACTGGTACGTCAGGGCGAAGCGTTGGTCGTCATCGAAGCCATGAAAATGCAAAACGAGCTGTGCGCCAAATCCGACGAGACCGTGCGTGCCGTGCGCGTCTCGAGCGGTGACACGGTGGACCGCGGCGCGCTGCTGGTCGAGTTCGAGTGAGCTACTCGGGCTTGACGTAGACTTCGTGCAAGGTGCGTCGAAACGCCTTGAATTTGGCGATCATCGGCTCCGCCTGCGCCGCGTCATCGAGCAAGTCGTGGGTTTCCCCCGGGTCGGCGTCCAGGTCATACAGGCTGAGCGGTCGGCCGCCGCTGGCGACGAGCTTCTTGTCTCCGTCGATCAACCCCTGACGATCGGCGTTGTTCGGGCCAGCCGCCATGTCGATGAACACGGGACGTGCCGGCGGCTCGACGCCACTCGGCGTGAGCAGGTCTGGGACCAAGGATGTGCCATTCAGAAAGTCCGTGCTGCTCGGAGGTGGGCCCGGCACGCCACACAGATCCAAGATCGTGGGAGCGAGATCGATAGCGCTGCGCCGCGTTTGCACGTGGCGCGGCGCGACGCCCGGCACGCGCACGATCAACGGCACGCGCACCAATTCCTCCCACAGCTCGAAGCCGTGGCGGATCATGCCGTGCTCTCCGAATGCCTCGCCGTGGTCGCTCGTGATGATCACCGCTGTCCGATCGTAAAACAGGGATTTTTCTAGGGCATCCAGCACGCGGCCCACGTGATGGTCGACGAATGCCACTTCACCATCGTAGCGCGCGCGGCTGCTCGAGCCGAAATCGAAGCCCTCGTGCGGGACGTACTCCGAGTGCGGGTCGACGTAGTGGATCCACATGAAAAATGGTTCTTGTAGGAGCTCGGGCTTGGCGATCTCCGCGAGCGCGGCGTCGCTGACTTTGTCCCCGTTGGTGTTGCTGTCGCCGTCGACGGTGACGAGCGCCGGCGCCGCGGTCTTGTTGATGACGTCGAAGCCGCGCTCGAGACCCGTGTTCAGAAAGAAGTACCAATAACCTTGCACGCTCACGGTGTGAACGTTGGCCTCTTGCAGACGCTGCTGGACGAAGGTGTCCTTCGACGTGAAGC
The DNA here is from genome assembly GCA_035485095.1 of Polyangiaceae bacterium. Classification (GTDB taxonomy): domain Bacteria; phylum Myxococcota_A; class Polyangia; order Polyangiales; family Polyangiaceae; genus PMG-095. The sequence continues at coordinate 5,137 of DATHOI010000603.1, forward strand.
GATTGAAATGGCTCCAGTCGCGGTGCGTTTCGCTACTGTACTTACCGAGTAAGAACGGGCCGACGCTCTTTGCCGTATACGAAGCGAGGGAATACGCGCGCTCGAATACCACGCTGTCCTGCGCCAGCTTGTCCAAATTCGGAGTGACGGGGCGTGCATAGCCCGCCGCACCCATGTCGTGGCGCAACGTATCGATACTGATCAGAACTACGTTTAGATGCTCGGGCAAGGTCTTGCGTGCATTGTCCGGCATTTCCGGCGGGGCAGCATTTTGCGTCGCAGCGGCCAGCGGCTCGTCGCTGCCAGAGCAGTCTTCGTCGATGCCATTGCCCGGAATATCCGTGGCTCCGGGGTTGCGACGCGGATCGTGATCATCGCAGTCTCCGCCCCCGAAATCCTTGGCGTAACCGTCGTGATCGTGGTCACTGTGCTTGCGCAGGGTTGCGAGCGCGAGCTTGCCGAGCGGCGCTTCA
>DATHOI010000604.1:0-6194 GCA_035485095.1 Polyangiaceae bacterium
CGTCACGTAGTAGTCGAGCCCCATCAAGAAGGCCGAAAGCGACACCTGACTCGCGTCGTCGAAGAACGCTTGATGTGCCAGTGACTCGAAGAGCCGCGCGATCAATGGCGGCCAATCACGCAGCAGCGCAGCAACGGGCAAGGAATCGTAACGGGATACGTCGTGCTCCGCGTCGAAGGCGAGCACGCGCAGCAAGTCGCGCAGCAAGAGACCGGTGCTGCGCGGACCGCCTTCCAGACAAGTCCTGAGAAATTCGCCACGCCGCGCCAGTGCCAAGGATGAAAACCAAGACGGCAGCCGCGTTTCACGGAGCACCTGTCCGACCTCCGGGTGCACGATTTTGCCGCCCTGAATGGCAACCAATTCCTGAAGCAACGCTGGCGCCAACCCGTGTGTCAGACCGAGCTCGCCGAGCACGCGCTGCAGGTTGCGGTACGAGCGCCACACGCCGTGCACACCATGCTCCAACGGGAACTCGAATTGTCGCATGCCGTGAGTGAAGCGCACGGATTCGCGTGTCGCGATGCGGCCACCAGCAACGCTATCGGCTTCGAGCAGCGTCACCTGCGCGCCGCGCTGAGCAAGGTAGTGAGCTGCCGTGAGGCCGGCGACTCCGGCGCCCACGACCGCCACACGCTTCAACGAAAGAGCCCTCGCCAGCCCGAGCGGGTGTCGCCGCGAAGCTCGGAGACTTGGGCGTCCCCAAAGCGAAATCCGAGCCGGACCACGAACGCGGCCAGACACTGGCCGCGCAGAAAGTGATCGGCCCGCGTGAACTGCAGCGCGGGGTTCGTCAGTTCGGCGACCGCCTCGAAGCTCTGCACTCGAAATGGAATTTCACTCAGGTGGTCGAGCGCACGGCTAGGCTCTGCGCTCGCGTGCGGACGCTGACTGCGCACGAACATCGGCACGCTGGGCCAAAACTTCCGCGCAGCCTCGGCATTCGCGAGGTCGAAGAGCCCGCCCACGAGTGTGCTAGTGACGGAGGCGAGCGGATTGGGGAACAGCGCGCGTGTCAATTTGGTGGCAAAACCCGCGGCATCCAGCGGAATTCGATCCGGAATCGTGGCGCGAAACAATAGCTCTTCATCGACGATCACGTCGAAGCCGCGGACGTTCTTTTCGACGCGTCCAAAGCGCTTTGGAAAGCCGTACAGCTCACGGCCAATGGAGATCGCGAGGTAGCTGTCGGGGTACAGCTCCGGACAGAAGACGCCCCACTTGTGCCCGCGCCGGCACGGGATGAGCGGACTCACCTCGCGATAGCGATATTTCTTACCGGCACCGAGCGGGTGCTCACTTCTGAGCGACTCGAAAAAATTGACCGTCAGCAGGTAGCGCCCGGCCATGCCCGGAATCGGCTTGAAGCCGGGTGGCAGTAGCTCTGCCAGGCGCCCGCTGTCGTCTTGCACGACGAAGAGCAGCATCTCGAACGGGTCGGCGACATACGGGCCCGGGACCATGACCGCGCCGGGCGAGAGAAAAAAATCAGACAACGAACGTGACCAATCTGCTTCACGCTCGTATTGAGTGCGGAGCTCCCCGCACAGGTAAGCGATCAGCCGGCGATCGAACTCGGGGCTCTGCGCCATGAGCTCGTCGAGGTAGCTCTTACTCGCCAGGCGCGCGGACACGGGGCCGAGTGCCTTCACCGAGGCGGTGCGCGGACGACCGTCCAGCGCGGACAAGAGGCCGATTGTCTCGGGAGCCTGCAGCACGCGCAACATGGCGCTCCCGTGCATGACCGCGACCTCGCCGTCGAGGACGAAAACTACGTGCCCAGCCCGGTCGCTCGCATCGAGAATCAGCTCGTTAGCGACGAATCGGCGCTCGTCGGTCTTCGCGCAAAAATCCACGAGCAACGCTCGATCGAGGTCGGCAAGAAGCGGATGCCGAGCGAGAGCTTCGGGGCCAATGGCTAGCATCGCTTTGCTTCATTCCGGCTCAGGCGGACTTCCTGGGACAAGCCTGCCCGAGCGCGTATTGTCTCGGCGTGACACCGACGATGCGCTTGAAGTGGCGATTCATGTGGCTTTGATCGACGAAGCCGAAGTGTGCCGCGACGTCGGCGGGAGCCGCTCCGGCGCGTAGCATCAACCGCGCACGACTGATCCGGAGATACAATTGGTACGCATGAGGCGGCATCCCGTAGCGGCGTTTGAACGCGCGCAAGGCCTGAAATTTACCGAGCCCCGCCTCCGCCGCCAAGCTCGCCAGATCGACGTCGAAACCTGGCTCGCTCAAACATTCGCGCATGCGAGCCGTGCCGCGCAACGCTGGACCCTCTGGCGCGACACGCGCCGTGCCGCCAAGAACCAGCTCGCGCACGAGCTGCTCGGCCAGCTCGGCAGCCGTCGCTTGCAGGTGGAGGGCCGACGTCTCGAGATCGAGCGCGGCGGACAAGCGCAGGAGCTTGGCCGTGAGCTGCTCGGAAACTTGGGGGAACAGCGAGCGCCATTCGACACGCGGCGAGCGCACCTGGTTCTCGTGGGCCCATTCTGCAAGCAGCTCGGTGCTGAGCATGAGCACGTGAAAAGTCCCCGCGGACCCCGCCTCGGGCGTACCGATCATCGCGTCATCGGGGTAGTTGCAAAATGCGACCCCGGGCGTGATCGTGGCACGCTGCCCACGGTGCACGGCGACACCTCGCCACGTGCGCAGGGTCGTGAAGCCGTACCCGTAGCCCACGGCGCGCCACTCACGAGGCGAGTGATACGCATCGAGAAACTCCAGGCCTGGTAGCGCGGGCGACCGTCGATAACCGATGTGCTCCGGAGGAGAGAGCGGTGCGCGGCTCATGCCCCCGATGATCCCACGATCACGCCTGATCTGCTAGGGTGTGCCGACTTCCCCCAAGGAGCGCAGCACCATGGACGTTCGCGCAGCGGTGGCCAACGGGCCCCAAACGAAACTCAGCATCGAGACCGTGCAGCTCGAGGGTCCGCGAGCCGGCGAAGTGCTCGTGGAGATCAAGGCAAGCGGCGTTTGTCACACCGACGCGTACACGCTGTCGGGACAGGACTCGGAGGGTATCTTCCCGAGCATCCTCGGTCATGAAGGCGCGGGCGTCGTGGTCGAAGTGGGTGCGGGCGTGAAGAGCCTGAAGAAAGGTGACCACGTCATTCCGCTTTACACACCGGAGTGTCGTGAGTGCGAGTACTGCCTGAACCCCAAGACCAACTTGTGTCAGGCGATCCGCGCGACGCAGGGCAAAGGGCTCATGCCAGACGGGTCGAGCCGCTTTCGGCGCGGCAAAGAGGCACTGTTTCACTACATGGGCTGTTCGACCTTCGCCAACTACAGCGTGCTGCCGGAGATCGCGCTCGCGAAAATTCGTGAAGACGCGCCGTTCGACAAGGTGTGTTACATCGGTTGCGGCGTCACGACGGGCATTGGCGCGGTGGTCAACACGGCCAAGGTCGAGCCGGGCTCGAACGTGGTCGTATTTGGCTTGGGCGGGATCGGCCTGAACGTGATTCAAGGCGCGCGCATGGTCGGCGCCAACAAGATCATCGGCGTGGACGTAAATCCGGCGCGGCGCGCGATCGCAGAGGCCTTCGGCATGACGCACTTCGTGAACCCGCGTGAGGTCGGCGCGGAGCTCGTGCCCCATCTGATCAGCCTGACTGGAGGCGGCGCCGACTACAGCTTCGAGTGCGTCGGCAGCGTGGAATTGATGCGGCAGGCCCTCGAGTGTTGCCACAAGGGTTGGGGCATGTCCGTGATCATCGGGGTCGCGCCGGCAGGCGCAGAGATCGCGACCCGACCCTTTCAACTCGTGACGGGGCGCGTGTGGAAGGGCTCGGCGTTCGGCGGCGCGCGTGGCCGAACCGACGTGCCGAAAATCGTCGATTGGTACATGGAGGGCAAGATCCGCATCGACGAGCTGATCACACACACGTTGCCTCACGAGCGGATCAATGACGCCTTCGACCTGATGCACTCCGGGACATCGATTCGAACCGTGGTCACCTACTGATTGCCGCGCGTGAGCTTCGATCCCAAAAGTCGATCGCTGCTCACCCGTCGCGATCTGCCTCGTTTCCCGGAAAATACGCTATTTCATCGCATAGCGCGGGCCGTGTGCGACGCCGAGTGTTTGCCGCGTAAGGAGCTGTTCGAAGCCTGGGAGGTGGCACGACGCAGCCGGCGCCGCTTTCGCGCCGGCCGTGTCTTGGATTTGGCCTGCGGACACGCGCTGCTCGCTCATGTCCTGCTCTTGCTCGACGATTCCTCGCCCGATGCCATCGCCGTCGACACACGTCTGCCGAGCAGCGCGGCCAAGCTCAGCGCGAGCTTGCTCCGGCATTGGCCACGTCTGGCCGGGCGCGTTCAGCTCGTCGAAGCGCCGCTATCGGCGATCGATGCCAGAGCTGGGGATCTGCTCGTGTCCTGTCACGCCTGCGGCCGGCTCAGTGACGACGTGCTCGACAAAGCCATCGCGGCACACGCGCGCGTCGTCATTTTGCCATGTTGCCATGAGCAAGGTCAGCACGACGAGGGCGGGCTCGGGGGCTGGCTCGACTCTGCGCTCGCCGTCGACGTGACGCGCGCTGCACGGCTCGAGCGCGCCGGATACACCGTACGCACTCAGCACATTCCGGTCGCGATCACACCCAAGAACCGCCTGCTACTCGGCGAACCGTTGCCCGCGCCACGCGCGGTCGTCGCGTGACGCTTACTCCTTCGGGAGGTCGCTGCCGAAGGGCGACTGTAAGAGCACGTTGGCGACGACCACCAAACCGCCGCCAATCACGAGCCGCTCGCTGAGCCGTTCGTTCGAGTAGCTAACGCGCGCCAGAACGGCCAGAAAATTGGGCAAAAATAGCGCCAACACACTGGCGAACAATGGCTCTGCTCCGTAGATGATGCCGGCCTCGCTGGCGCTGACCTCCGGTTGATAACGGTTCATCAAGCCGAAGGCGATAGTCGTACACGGGACGCTGAGCACGAGGACGAGCACGCCGGCTACGGGCGTGGAGAACAAGACTTCGAAGTCCGCCAGACCGCGAGCACTGGCTAGTGCCACCGGCGCCAGCAAGAGCGCGATCGCGAAAAACATCAATACGCTCACGATGCGCGTGCGATTCACGCGGTACGCTCGGTGGTCCAAGCACAAGATCTGAAACGCGAAGCAGAACGCCGCCATGAGCGTCTCGGTCTCACCGCGACCGAGTCGCAGCCGCGTCCAATCGAAGCCGGACAACAGCGTCAACCCGGACGCGATCGTCAGCACGCACAAGGTGATTTTCAGACTCGGCAATGCGCGCGCCGTAACCGCCGCCACGACAGGCAAGAGCACGATGTAGCCTTGAGTGAGGAAGGCACTGGTCGAAGCAGACGTGAAGCTCAGTGCGTCCATCTGAAACAACATGCCCGTGCCCGTGAACAGGCCCATCAAAAGTGCCTGCTGCCATTCCTTCGCCGTAGGCCGCGCTAAGCCAGAAAATGCCAATAAAATCGCGCTCGAGCCGAAGCGCACCATGAGCGTCGCCGCAGCCACGAACCACGTGCTGATGCCACCACGGAGCGCAGCCAACTGAAGCCCGAGCGTCTTCATCACCGGAAAGCTGAGCCCCCAGAGCGCGCAAGTGCACACGAGCGCGAGCATGGCGCGCAGCCTTCGCGCTGCGTGCGACGCAGAGTCAGCGGGGTTCGGACTCACGGCGCGAGCCTTGCCAGTTTTTTCAAAACTGGAAGTAAATGAAGTCGCCCGGGACTTCGCTGTAGAAGAACGCCATCATGCTGATCAATGCTAGCGCGGCTGCGCCTTCCACCAACGCCCAGCCGAACGTCGCGCGAGCCCGTTGATAGACACGGTTCAGATAGAGCGCCGAATCGAACATGAGCGGGATCGAGTAAAACCAGATTAAGCCGAGGAAGTGACCTGCCGCCATGCGCTGCGCAGCCGTGTCGAAACCCGGCTTGAGCGACAAGTCAAGGAGCAACTGATGAACGTCGGTTTCGCGAAACATCAGCCAGCCGACGTTGACCAGCGCGAACATGCACAGCACTCGGAGCGGCCGCAGCGCACGCACGCGAAACAGACCCGGGGCGCGCTCCTCCAAGATGCGGAAGAGGACCAGTAATAGCCCATGATACGCGCCCCACATCACGAAGTTCCAGCTCGCACCGTGCCACAGCCCGCACAGCGTGAAGACGATCATGAGGTTGACGTAGCGCCGCCCGCTCGT
>DATHOI010000605.1:0-3764 GCA_035485095.1 Polyangiaceae bacterium
TACACCATCGGTTACATCGAGCGCGCATATGCCTCGCAGAACAAGCTGCCGATGGTCGAGCTCAAGAACAAAGCCGGCAAATTCGTGGCGCCTACGATCGAAGCCATGTCAGCCGCCGCCGATGCGGTGGAGATGCCCGACGAGCTCTTCGTCTCACTTTCCAATGCGGATGGTGACGCGGCATATCCGATCACCGGTTACTCGTACCTGCTCGTGTACGAGAACGCGAAAGACCCCGTCAAGGGTGAGGCGCTCGCCAAATACCTGTGGTGGGGGCTGCACGACGGTCAGAAGTTCTCCAAAGACCTCGATTACGCGCCGCTCCCGGCCAAGGTGCTCACGAAGGTCGAGGCTCGTCTGAAGGAGTTGCGCTCGGGTGACAAGAAGCTCCTCTCTGGAGCGTGATCCCCGATGGCCACCAGTCACGACGTCTCCTTAGTTCGAGGTCGCTCGAGGATCTTGACGCGCTTCGGGCGCGAGGTGAACTGGGGAGACTTCGTATTTCGGCGCACGACGGCGCTGATCGCAGCGTTCGTGATTGCCGCGTTGGTGGCCATGGCCGTAGCCATGGTGCGCGCGTCGAGCGAGTCGATCGCCACGTTCGGCCTGGGCTTCGTGTTCTCGAGCGTTTGGGATCCGGTGCGCGATGTGTACGGCGCGCTACCGTTCATTTTCGGCACCATCGCTTCCTCGCTCTTGGCGTTGGTGTTTGCCGTGCCCATCTCGCTCGGCGTCGCGATCTTTCTTTCGGAGCTTGCTCCGACCTGGCTGCGCGGCCCGGTTGGTTTTTTGGTGGAGCTCTTGGCGGCCGTCCCGAGCGTGGTTTATGGGCTGTGGGGGATCTTCGCGCTGGCCCCGTGGCTGCGTGACACGGTCGAGCCGTTGTTGGCCCAAGTGTTCGGTTTTTTGCCGCTATTTCAAGGCGCCCAACACGGCTTCGGCATGCTCGCGGGCGGCATCATCTTGGCCATCATGATAACTCCAACGATCTCGTCCGTGAGTCGAGAAGTGCTGCGCGCGGTGCCCAGCGCCTTGCGGGAAGGGGCGCTCGGCCTCGGCGCGACGCCTTGGGAGTCCGTGCGCGTGGCGGTGCTGCCGTACGCGCGCTCCGGCTTGGTGGGCGCCACGATTTTAGGCCTGGGTCGCGCGCTCGGCGAAACCATGGCGATCACCATGGTGATCGGCAATCGCGCCGAGATCAGTACTTCACTGTTCGCCCCGTCTTACACGATGGCCAGCGTCATCGCCAATGAGTTCACGGAAGCCACGGGCAAGCTTTACTTGTCCGCGCTGGCCGAGGTCGGGCTGCTCTTGTTCGTCGTGACCGTGTTGCTCAACGTCGTGGCGCGGCTCCTAGTGTGGCGGGTCGGGCGTTTGCCGGAAGGCGGGCGGCTCTGATGGGCAGCCTGTTCAACCAGTACACGCGTCGCAAGCTGACTGACGTTCTGGTGCGTTCGGCGTGCGTTGCTGCGGCGGTAGTCGCGCTCGTTCCTCTGGTCAGCGTGCTCTACTACGTGACCGTTCGCGGCATCGGCGGCATCAATCTCGACTTTTTCACCGAGCTGCCGAAGCCCGTTGGTGAAGCGGGCGGCGGCATGGCCAACGCCATCGTAGGTACCTTGAAGCTGGTGTTTCTGGCCTGCGTGTTCGGGATTCCACCGGGCGTGCTGGCGGGCGTGTATTTGGCCGAATTCGGCCACGCACGCTTCGGTAAAATGGTGCGCTTCAGCGCGGACGTGATGTCCGGCGTGCCGTCGATCACCGTTGGCATCTTCGTGTATGCGCTGGTCGTGCTCTCGACGAAACAATTCTCGGCCTTGGCGGGTGGCATCGCGCTCGCGATTCTGATGCTCCCAACGGTCACACGCACCACGGAAGAGCTGCTCAAGTTGGTGCCCGAGTCGTTGCGCGAGGCCGCGCTCGGCCTCGGTCTCCCCAAGTGGCGAGCCACCCTGCGCGTCATGTTGCGCACGGCGGCGCCGGGCATTGCGACCGGCGTCATGCTGGCGGTCGCGCGCGTCGCAGGGGAAACGGCGCCGCTTTTGTTCACGGCCTTCAACAATCGTTTTTGGTCGAGTGGTCTGAACGAACCGACCGCGTCGCTGCCCGTCAACATCTACACGTACGCAGTGTCGCCGTACGAGGAATGGCACCGTCAAGCGTGGGCGGCGGCGCTCGTGCTGCTGCTCATGGTGCTCTTGCTCAATGTCTCTGCACGCCTCTTGGTGCGCAGCCGGGTCGGTGCACGGTGAATTCCTCAGAGAACTCAATGAACCCAAGGCCGATGAGCTCCAAACCCACTGGCAAAAAGGCTTCTCGTGAAGGTAGCGCGAGCGGTGAGGAAGCAAGCAAAGCACGCTGGGACGAAGTGTCGGTGAGCACGCTGGTGCCGAAGATGCGCACAGAAGGGCTGCGCGCCTATTTCGGGCAGGCCGAAGTGCTGAAGGGCATTACTCTGCCCATCGCCGAAAAGCAGGTCACGGCGGTCATCGGCCCTTCCGGCTGCGGTAAGTCGACGTTCGTGCGTTGCTTGAATCGCATGCACGAGGTCGTGCCGGGCGCGCGCGCGACCGGTCAAGTACTGCTCGACACTCAGGACATCTATCACAGCGAGGTCGACCCGGTGCGCGTGCGTCGTCGCGTCGGCATGGTGTTTCAGAAGCCGAACCCGTTTCCGACCATGTCGATTCGAGACAACGTGCTCGCGGGTTTGCGCCTCAACGGTGAGCGCCCCGACGACCCTGACGCCGTGGTCGAAAAAATGCTGCACCGCGTGGCACTTTGGGACGAGGTGAAGGACATCCTCGGGCGCGCGGGCACGGGCCTCTCTGGTGGTCAGCAACAACGCTTGTGTATCGCGCGGTCGCTCGCGCTCGAGCCAGAAGTGCTGCTCATGGATGAGCCGTGCTCCGCGCTCGATCCCATCGCGACCGCTCGCGTAGAGGAGCTGATCCACGAGCTACGCAAGGCGTACACGATCGTGATCGTGACGCACAACATGCAGCAGGCCGCGCGCGTCGCGAATTTTACGGCATTTTTCTACCTCGGTAAGCTGATCGAGCATGATCGTACGGACGTGATCTTCACCCGGCCGAAGGAACAGCGAACCGAGGACTACATCACGGGTCGCTTCGGCTGAGGGAACACAGATGGATCGCCGCCACACGGATCGAGAATACGAAGGAGAGCTCGAGAAGCTACGCGAGCGCGTGCTTCTGATGGGCGCTCGAGTCGAAGAGATGCTTTCGCTCTCTATGCGTGCTTACGTCGAGCGTAGCGTGAGCTTGGCACGCAGCACGATCGATCTGGATAGCAACATCGATCAGCTCGAGCTCGAGATCGACGAGCTGGCGCTGCAAATTCTGGCTCGGCGACAACCCGTCGCCTCGGATCTTCGCTTCATCACCACCACCTTGAAGCTCGTCACCGATCTCGAGCGGATAGGTGACCTTGGCGTCAACATCTGTGAGCGAGTGACCGAGCTCGGCGCGGATCGATCTCCGAATCCGCACGATCAGCTGGCGCGCATGGCGGACGCGGCGCAAGGCATGGTGCACGACGCGCTCGACGCGTTCGTTGCCGGCGATGCCGTCAAAGCCAACCAAGTCATCGATCGCGACAAGACGGTGGACGCCTATTATGCGCAGCTCTTTCCGGAGCTTTTGCCGCGCATGATGTCGGATCCGGGCGTGGTGTTCGAGTCCACCCGCTTGCTGTCGATCGGTAAGTGCCTGGAACGGCTCGCCGATCACGCCACGAACATC
>DATHOI010000606.1:0-5500 GCA_035485095.1 Polyangiaceae bacterium
ACGACGTTCGGCTTCTTCGACGTGACCCGAGTAGTACAAGGCGTGCGCGACGATCGTTTCGGCCACCTCTCGCTCTTGATGGTCGCCGACCTGATGCAGCAGACGCACTGCTTGTTCGCCATTTTCGATCGTGGCCGCCCAGGCTCCACGCCCCAGATGATGAAAAGCCTGCAAATACAGCGCGAGCGCCAGTGAGCGGATGTCCTCCGTTTGCTCGCCGAGGCGTAGCGCGCGCTCGAAGTAGTAGCGAGCCAAGCGCGTCGGGCCAGTCAGCCCCGCGATGTACCCGATGCGCGCGTAGGAAATCGCCAGCGTCTCGGTCGACAGCGCGCGCTCGGCGCAGTTGACACCGAGCAGGAGCGTGGCGAGCAGCGGCACCGCCTCACCCGTGAAATAGTAGACGATGGCCAAGAGCCCGGCCAAAGAGGCGTGTTCGATCAGCGCGCTTTGGCGCTCTGCGGCGGCAGCGCGCAGCCATTTCGGGCCGACGCGGTGCACCAATTGGCGCGACGCCTGAGTCATCAAAAGCCCCGCCCACCCGGCTGACGTCTCCGGAATGCTGACACCGATGTGACCCAGCCCAGCGATCAGATTTTTTCGCGCGTCATCCAGATCGCCGAGCCCGAACGCGGCTTCGCCGTGCAGGCGGAACAACTTTCCGAGGTCTGCTGGCGTGCCACGCCGAGCCGCGTGAAGCTCCAGCGCGCGACCGACCAGCGCGCGGGCTTCACGCGTGGCGCCGGCCAGCAGCGCGCGTTCGCCCGCAACGCTCAAGTAGTGCACGCCCCGTTCGGCGTTGCCCGCGAGCGCGTAGTGATGCCCGAGCTCGGCCAGCTCACCCGACAGCAGCGCGGCAACGGGGCGCGATTGATCGAGCGCAGCGGCGATGGCCGCGTGTACCCGCGGGCGCCTCTCGGCTGCGACGCCGGAGTACACGACTTCTCGCAGTTGGTCGTGCACGAAGCGATATTGTTCACCGCCGCTACGTTCGAGCACTTGCCGCAGGACGAGCTCTTCGAGCGCAGAGGCCACGTGAAATACGGCCTCGCCGCTGAGGTCGTCCGTCACCGCGCGGCTGGTCAAGACGCGCGTGTCACAGTCGCGTCCAAGCGCCGCGGCGACCTCGACCAGGGAGCGCGCGGCGCCCGAGAGCTTGGACAAACGACGCTCGACGAGTCCGCGCACTCCGCGTGGCAATGGCAACAGATCCGCGCTGCGAGCGTTGCCGAGCTCGGGGAATTGCCAACCGCCAAGGCCGTCTCGCCACAGCAGCCCTTCGGCCAGGGCCGTGCGCAGGTACTCCGCCACGAAGAACGGGTTGCCCTCCGCTCGTTCCAAAATCGCCGTCGCCAGTGATTGCGGAGCGACCGGTGCCGCGAGCATCTCGCAGATCACGCGACACACGTCGTTTCCCTCGAGCGGACCAAGGCGGGTCTCGTGGCCATCCAGCTGACCGAAGGCGACGCTGTGACGCGCATTGTCGTCGTCCCGCACCGTGCCGATGACACCGAGCGCGCTCTGCGACAGCAGAGCCGGAGTCAGCCGTTTGACGAATCGACGCGTCAAGTCGTCCGCCCACTGCAGATCGTCGATCATGAGCAGTAGCGGAGACTCTTTGGCCAGCGCGAGCGTCGAATCGACCAGCGCGTCGAGTAACCTTTGTTGAGCCGCCTCGGGTGGCAAAAAGCGCTTTTGGGCGTGGGCTTCGAAGCCGTCGATCCTGCCGAACTCCGGCTCGAACGCGAGCAACACGCTGGCCCGCGCTCCGACCAGGCGCTCCGCAACCGCTGGACCGCCGACGCGGCCTCGCTCTGCCAACTCTTGGAGCAGCGGGCGAAGCGCGAGTAGGGAGCTCGGCGCGGGGCCGACGCCGCCGTACTCGTCGGCTTGCGACACGCACGCGCCGCAGATCACGGTCACGCCCATGCCGCGGACTTGGGCTGCGGCTTCCGACACGAGGCGGCTCTTGCCGATGCCGCTCGGGCCTCGAATCAAAAGCTTCCCGCCCGTGCCGCGCCGAACGGCGGCAGCGACCTCGAGCATTTGCGCCAACACCTCACGCCGACCGACCAACGCCGGCCGGCTCAGGTATTCAGTGCGCACTCGCGTCGCGCCACCCTCCCAGTCGAGGCCACCGAGCTCACCGAGCTTGTCGGCGATGTCCTCCGGGTAGCGCACGCGATCCGCTGGGGATTTAGCCAGTAAGTGCAACACGAGCTCGTCCAGCTCGCGGTCCAAGGCAAGCAATTTTTCAGAGGGTGGCGTTGGCACCGTGCGCAGATGCGAACGCAGAATTTCCTCCTCACTCTTGCCCGGGAACGGCGGCGCGCCCGTGAGCATTTCGTACAAAATGCAACCGACCGCGTACAGATCCGCGGGGCGGCTGTCACTCGAGTCGCCGCGAATCAGCTCCGGAGCGAGGTACGGCACCGTGCCAGCGCGCCACGCGTTCAGCTCGATGTGCTCGACCGCGTCGAAGGTGCGCACCGCAAACCCGAAGTCGAGCAGCACGGGGGTATTGCCCTTGCCGACTACGATATTGCGCGGCGACAGATCGCGATGCGCCACGCCGGCCGCATGCAAGTAGCCGAGCGTGCTGGCCAGCCGTAACATCGTCGTGAGCAGCGCCTTCGGCGCCGCTTCACGGTCGATACGCGGCAGCGCTTTGACGTATTCGTCGAGTGTAACGCCGTCGATGAGCTCCATGGCGTACCAAGGCAAGCCGTCATCGATCCCGTGGTCGAGCAACCGAACCACCCCGGGGTGCTTGAGCTGCGAGAGAATCTGTATCTCGCGGCGAATGGAGGCTGACGCGCCGACGGTCTTGAAGCGCGCAGCCTTGATGGCCGCGGGCTCGTGCGTGCGCTCGTGCCGGCACAAAAATACCACGCCCATGCCGCCGTGCCCGAGCGGCGCGTCCAACAGATAGGGACCGATTTTGGTGACGCTCGGGCCGCCGGAAGACACCAAACGAGCGTCCGCAGCCTCAGCCGGTAACAGCACGGTGGCGGCGGCAGCGACGAGCTCGGAACAATCCAAACAGTCGACGATGTGCTGTTCGACGCCGGCACGAACTAACTCGCGAGACGGTCCGGACACATAGTCCATCACCTGCTCTTCGCTTAGGCACTGCCCCATGAATCAAACCCAGCCTCGGCGCCATTTTCGTGGCGCACTTCAAGTAACCCAAGACGGCGACGGCGATGCCAGGGAGAAACCCTGGCCACTACACGGCTAACTGCTTTGACTATAGGATGCGCCAGCATGTCTTCACAAGAGGCAATCCCCGTGACCATGCGCGCATTCGCACAGGGTTACGGACACGCCATCTCGGCAGACAGCGCGGCCTCGGTGTCGACTTGGCTGCACGCTACGTTGGCCGCTGCGAGCGAACGTTGGCCGCAAATTGCGCTCGACTCGGCAGTGTTTGCGCACGACCTCGGCCGACGATTTACTCATGCCGGGCTCGATTTGAAACTTGCGTCGAGCTTGCATTCCGTCGATCTGTTTCTGGCCTGCGCCTGCGCCTTGAACGTGCCGCATGCAGCGAGCACTTTCGATCGTGATTACCTGCAAGGCGTCGCCGCGCTCTTGCGACACATCGATGCTTCGAGTGCGTTCGCGGAAGAAGTCCGACAATGCTTGCGTGACAAATTGCTAGTCGCGGCTGCCGGCGAGGCGCCGCGGATTGCGAGTTACACCGGCCGAGGCCCACTCGCGAATTGGATCGCGGTCGCGGCGCAACGTGAAGCGCTCTCGCTGAAGCGCGCCAGCGGTCGCCGGCAGCGCGTGGCCGACGAGCACGCCGCCTCCATGTTCCCGAGCGCTCGCGATCCCGAACTCGTGTACATGAAGGAGCGCTACCGAAACGAATTTCAGGACGCTTTTCGCATCGCCATCGCAGATTTACCGGATCGCGATCGCGTCGTGCTGCGCTTCAACCTCGTCGAGCACTTGAGCACGACCAAGATTGGCGCCATGTACGGAGTCAACCAATCGACCGTCACGCGTTGGATCGCGCGCAGCCGCGAGCAGGTCATCGAGCGCATGCTGCAGATATTTCGCGAGCGCATGGGGCTCGGTCAGTCCGACTTCGAATCCGTCGTGCGTTTGGTGCAGAGCGAGATTGATCTGAACGTCTCGCAACTGCTGAGTGACGTCGCGCCGCAACCGTGATCGGTTTTTTTGGGGGTGCACAGCGTGGGCGAGCGCGACGCTGCTGGTGGAAAATGAGAACCACGCCCAAAAGTGCGTTGGCTCGCAAAGCTCCGTGAAAATCGCTGCCTGAGCCCCGCGTCGCGACGCTCACCCTCGCCGGCCGCGTCGTGCCTGAAAAAAACGCCGTTCGGTGATCAGTTGCGACGACCGCGGGAATCTACGGGTCATGCTCAGATTTTGTGTGCCAGCTCTGCTCACCGCGTGTGTCGTCAGCGCCTGCTCGGCCAGTGACGGCACGAGCAACGGAACGAACGACTCCTCCGCCGGTACGGGCACGACCGCTGCCGGCAGCCCGGGGAACGGCGCTTCGGGCTCCAACGGCAACGGCAACGGCAGCGGCGGAGCGAGCGGTGGCGGCACGGTCGTGGGAGCGAGCGGAGCCACCAGCAACGGCGGCAATGGCGCGAGCGGCGCGAGCCCGAGTGGCGGTGCGAGCTCGACCGGTGGCGCAAGCAGCGGTGGCGCAAGCAGCGGTGGCGCAAGCACGGGTGGCGCGAGCTCGGGTGGCGCGAGCTCGACCGGCGGCGCGACTGGGTCGTCCGCGGGCCGCGCGGGCTCGACGGGTAGCGCGGGCGGCACGAGCAGCGCGGGTGCCTCGAGCTCCGGCGGCGCCGGATCCGCGGGCGCCTCCAACTCGACCGGTGGGTCGGCAGGCAGTCCCGGCACCGGCACCACGGGGCCGAGTGAACCGTCCGGAATGCCCATCCCAACGACGAACGGCGTGCCGAAGCCGTCGGGCACACCAGGCAACCTGACCGTACTCAATTGGGCAGGCTTCAAAGCGGCAGCGTCGTTCTCCTTCGACGACGCCTTGTCGTCACAGATCTCGAACTACGCGGCGCTGCAGGGCACTGGCGTACATCTCACGTTTTACTTAGTGAGCAACAACAACCCAACGAGCGGCACTTGGTCACAAGCCGAGAAAGACGGCCATGAGCTCGGCAATCACACTGCGCATCATTGTCACGATGACGGCACGGGCTGCGCCTGGGGCACGTACGCGGGCAGCTTGGGCGCTGAGCTCGATCAATGCACGTCGCACATCACCTCGACGTTCGGCGCAAGCGACGTATGGACAGCCGCCGCACCGTACGGCGATGCCGGCTATGACACTCCGGACAGCACGCGCTTTCTGCTCAACCGCGGCGTTCAAGGCGGTTCCATCGGCCCGAACGACAACACGAATCCGTTCCAGATCCCCTGTCACTTGGCGGCCCAAGGCGAGGTCGCAGCCACGTTCAACGCCGCAACGGACGCTGCGCGCAGCGCGGGCAAGTGGCAG
>DATHOI010000607.1:0-11334 GCA_035485095.1 Polyangiaceae bacterium
GCGCCACACCAGATACTGCTGAGCCACGGTGCGAAGCGCGCTGTTGATCGTCATCTTTCCGGATGAGTGCGCGTCCAGAGCCTTCAACAAATGGTTGCGCGCTTCGAGCTCGAGATACGGGAACACGTTGGCGGCCAGCACCAAATTGGGCCGACTCGGCAGCGGCACATAGGCGTTCTGTTTGACGCAGCGGGCCTGCTCGATGATCTGACGACTCAAGCCGTCGACGCTCGCGGTCGAGCAACTGCCGGCGGCTGCTTTCTCGACCGTGGCAAAATGTTTTGGCGGCGCTTTTTTTGTGGGCGCGCGCTCGCCGTCACCATTTTCGTCGTCGAACACTTGCGCAGCGGCCTCGGCTTTGTCGAGCGGCGGCGCACTGTTCGCAGACGCAGACGCAGCCGCGGAGTCGGGCGCGCTGACGGCGGGCGGCGCCTCGACGCTGCTGGCCGACGTAGCGCTCACGCCGCCGGGCGGCACGCCACGTTCGGCCCCACCCTTGGCGATGAAATAGATGCCCACTGCGATTACCGCACACGGTGCAAAAAACGCACACGAAAGGCCCACCGTGCGCCGTGTCGGCAGCCAAGAGCGACGCGCGCGGGGTGGTGCTGGGCGGCTCGGCTCTGGCGGCAGGTTGTCGGCAGGCGGAGGGTTATCGTCGGGCGGAGGCGGCGCAGCGCTTTCGTTGGCGTGCTCGGCCTCGGCTTCGTCTTCGGGGGACGCTGGGGTCGCGTCCCCGTTGGCAGCGTCATCCGCCATCCGCGCCGCGGTACCGCGATCGGGCGCCAAGAGCAAGCTGCACCTGCGAATCCGCGCTCCATTGACCGCTGACGCGCCGGGCAGCGGAGATAGCGACCAGCGAGCGACGCGCCCGACGTCGCGGAAAATCCGCGGAGTTGTCAGGCATCAGCGCGTGATCAAAGCTCACGCGCATGCTTGTCTTGCAAAGCAGCTTCGCGGGCTGATGGCGCACGCCGCGGTTCGAGTCGCACTCGGGCTTTTGATCGGCGGCGCATGCGGCATCGGCTGCGCGCGAGTGTCATCGGGCCCAATTGCCGAAGCGCCACGTGCTGCGGCCGGCAAAAGCGCGCGAAGCGACGAGCAGCTCTTGTCCGTAGACTTCGACGAAGATCCGCTCGGCGCCTACACCCCTGCACAGCTCGCGGCGGATTGGGGCACCGTCGAAGGCTGGAGCAATGGGCTCAGCAACGGGCGAGCGAGCATCGTCGTCACTGATCATCAGCAATCGCTACGTATTCTGTACCCGAGCGGCGCGGTCGGGCCGACCGACGGCGGCGCTCAGTTCTTGGTCAAGCTGGCTCGCGCCTATGACGATCTGTATTGCTCGTATCGCGTTCGCTTCGGGCCTGGTTTCAACTTCGTCCGCGGGGGGAAGCTGCCGGGCCTGGTCGGAGGCTCGCGCCCCACTGGAGGCAAGCCGAGAAATGACGGCTTCAGCGCGCGCTTGATGTGGCGAGCGGGCGGCGCTGCCGTGCAGTACGTTTACTACCCGAATCAGACCAGCACCTACGGCGTTGATCTCCAGTACCTGCGGCGCTTCCAGCCCGGCGTGTGGCACCGCGTCGAGCACCGCGTCGTCATGAACACGCCAGGGCAGGCCGACGGCGTGCTGCAAGCCTGGTTCGACGGGCAACTGGTGCTCGATTTGCACGATCGCGTGTGGCGGCTCGACACGAGCGTGCACGTGGATGCGCTGTATTTCTCGACCTTCTTTGGCGGCAACGACGCTTCGTTTGCGCCCACGCGGGACGAAAGCATCGACTTCGACGACTTCGTCGTCTCGACTCAGCCGATCGGCGACTGACGGCGCGTGAGTGTCAGGTGTGCGTCAGCTCGGCCAACCGATCGCTGAGACGTTGCACCAGTCGGTCAGGCAGATAGCTCGCGCAAAGCAAGCTTATCATCAAGAGTGAAAACCAGATCACCGGCCCGAACATCAGTCCGATCATCGCGTGCATCGAAACGCCGTACAGCAAGCCCAGCGGGCGCAACCGGCGCGGCACGAGCCAGACGAACGCCAAGCACTCGAAGAGCAACGTGAAGCCTTGAAACACGGTCCAGCTGAAGCCCGGCAACGTGTTCGCCAGCGCGTAAGAGATGAGCGTTTGATACGAGTCGTGCAAATGCGTCCAAAGCACGCCCGGCTTCTTGAGCCAATCCCCGCGCGCTTTGCAGATGCCGGACGCCGTGTAGAAGACCACCAGCAGCGCTTGAAAAAAGCGGATCGTTCCGCCGCGCATTTCTTCTACGAGAGGCGCGTCAGCGTGCCCGTCGTCGCCGGCTTCGGCTGCGCGCTTACGCCGGGCCAACCAGGCGTCCACGCCAAAGCGCGTGCCGGCGGGGCTCAAGCAAATGGCCAGCGCGACCACGGGCGCCAGCCGGCTCACGGTGAACGCCGCCAAGCGATCGGCGACGGCGACGTAGGCGAGCAGCGCCGCAAACAGCGCGGCCGCGCCGCGCGTACGAAAGCCCGCTACGACGCACAGCCCGGACACGACGAGCGCACACGCGACGGCCCACGCCACCGCTGGCGACACGGGCGGCAGGTAAAACGACTGATGCGGATCAGTGACGCCCAAGTCTGGAACGCAGAACCCCGCATCCGAAATCCAGTGATCGGCATGAGCGATTCGGCTGGACATGAAGCCGAGGATGGCGAGCGGCGCGCACACCCGGAGCAGCTCGAGCCGCGCGATGAGCTCGGTCCCGAACCACTCGTGTTGGAGCGGAGGCCGTTTCGCAACAGGCTCCGCTTCCGCCGGGGGCCGTTTGCGCTTTTTCTTTGGGCGCGGCTCGGTTATTCGAGTGCCTTCTTGCACAGCTCCGGGCGCCGCGAAGCTTGCGTGTAGTACCATTCCTTGCGGTAGCTGTCGGGGTAAGCCGTGAGCGGCAAGTAGTGATAGCGCTCGATCTTCTGGCCTGCGGCAGGAAGCGGGATGCGCAGACTCAACACTCGAATGCCGCCGATCATCCCGAGCGGCTGCACGTCCTCACCGCGCGCAACGCGTTCATTGTGGCGCTGCAGCAGGTATGCCTCGAGCACCCGCATCACTTTGCGATTGCTGTGGTAGAAGCTCGCGACGCGGTAGAAGCGACTCTCCTTGTCGCTTTCGTGCATCGGAAAGTAGGGTCGGTAGTCGAGCGCCTCGAAGCGTTGCCGCGCGCACGACCAGCCCTCCACGCGGTACTCGATCGCAAATTCGGCCGCGTCCGGGAACAGGCACGCCCCTTCGGAGAACAAGCGCAGCGGTCCCAAATCGGCGTCCGGAATCGGCGCCCAACCGTTGCTACCGAGCGCCAACTCGAGCAAAAAAGCGCCCGCCACGAAGACCGACAAACGGCGGAACCAGGTAGGTCCCCAACCGACCGCAACGCGCGGTTCCGTTCTTTGGGCGGGAGGTGGTTCCGGCATCTTCTCGGGCGGGACTCTATTCATCCCCCCGCATCGGGTAAAGCTCGACGCACGCACCGTGGCACGCGTCGACGAATCTTGCGTAATCGTCTGAGTGATCTCGCGCGGCTCGAGCGGACAAGCAAGCGGATTGTCTTTGCCGGTTTTGATCGCACACTGAGTGTCGATTCACTCACAAAAACGGACCCGCTGCGCAGCGGCACGAACTAAAAGCAGGGCTCATGGTTTTCAGAGAATTTCGAAATGGCGCGCTCTCGTTACTCACGCTGGCGCTCACCTCGGCCTGTGGGAATAGCGGCTCCGCCAGTGGCGCGAGCGCGGGCGGCGCGGGTCAAGGCGGCGGCGCGGGTAGCAACGCGAGCGCAGGCAGCAACGCGAGCGCAGGCAGCAGCGCCACACTGGGTGGCGCATCATCCATCGGCGGCGGGTCGTCAACGGGCGGTGCAAGCGCAGGCGGCAGCGGCGGCGCGTCGGTGTCGACGGGCGGCGCAGCGGGCAACGCGAACCCGACCACCGCGATCGGCTCCGGGCCTGCCCTGAGCCCGTACTTGTTCGGTGAAAACTATTGGAATGAACCGGACATCGAGGCGCTCTGGCCCGTCGTCAAAGCGAGCGGCGTGAAAATGATTCGCTTTGGCGGAGCCGGCGCGGACGACGAACAGCCGTCGAATCAACGCTACGCAGACGTCGCGGCTGCCATCCGCGCCATTGGTGCCGAGCCGTATCTGCAAATCTCGCGTCACTTCGACGCGACGCGCGCTGGGCAGATCGTCGACTTCGTCAACAACACCCAGAAGGACCACGTGGTCTACTGGTCGATCAACAACGAGCCCGACATCGGCGCCAATGAGCCGATGATGAGCGTCGCCGACACGGCAAATCTCGTGATGACGCTGGCCTCTGCCATGAAGGCCGTCGATCCGACGATTCTGATCTTTGCGCCCGAGCTCGCCTACTACGACACGGCCTACCTCGGCCCCATGCTCGGCGGCGCCAATGACATCACCGGTAAGGACGCAAACGGGCGCTACTACATCGACGGCGTGAGCTTTCACAGCTACGCGTTCGGACCGACCTACACTCGCGATCAAGTCGTCAATGGCGCCGCTGCGGGCTTCGCGGGCTCGGTCAGCCAAATGCTGACCGCTCTGAACAGCGCCAACCAAAAGAACGGGCGCACCGGGGCAAACGCCCTCAAATGGGCGCTCACTGAATTCAACATCACGTACTCGAACCCCGCGGACAATTCGGTCACCAGCTTCGGCGTGAACTCATTCTTGAACGGCCAGTTCTTCGCCGAAGAATTCGGCGTCACGATGGCGAACGGTGGCGTCAGCGCCGACCCGTGGAGCGTCCACGAGAGCAACGGCAACCGCGGCACGACGGATCTCGGGTACTTGGACGGGCCGCTCGGCAGCACCACTCCGCGCTCGTCCTATTATCACTTGCAGATGATGGCTCAGAACTTCAGCGGCCGCTTTGCGCCATCGAAATCGAGCCAAGCCTTGCTGCGCGTGGTCGCGGCGGGCGACGGCACCCAAGTCTCGGTCATGCTCATGAATGAGTCGACCGATCAGACGTACCAATTCGGCGTCCGCCTCGACAACGGCCAATTGATGCAACCGCAAGCCGTCACCATCACGGTCGATGCCGCGTTGCCCGCCGAATTCTCCGGCCAGATCGCGCCGCAGGCCACCGCGCTTCTACAGTTCGACGCCATGGGCAAGCTCACGAAGCGCATCGACTACGCCCTCGCCGACGCACAAAATTCAATCGCACCACACGTCACCATGCCCTAGCGCCGGGGTGGCTAACGTCCGGTGGCTAATGTCGGATGGCTTGCGTCGAGGGGCGAGCCACCCATGACCGGGCCGCGAGCACGGCCCAGGGCGCGCCGCCCACGGCGCGCGTCGGCACTTGGAAGGACGCTCTTTCCATTTCAATTCTGAAGTTTAGACTTCAACTTTGTTTTGCGCCGCGAGACCCGCGCAGGGCTCGAGCGCGTGGCGAGTGCCGCGCTCGAACCGCAAGGCGCAGGGGCGGTTCCATTGCTGGTCACGCGCCACGACCGATGGCGGCATTGCCTTCGGCGTCGCGCTGCGCCAGGAGAAAGAGTGGGTACGGCTGGGCCGTCGCTGTGCCGTCTCAGCGATGACGGCCGCACGGACATCGGCGCGACGGAAGTGCAAGTGTCGACGGACGGCGAGAGCTAACACGCGCGACTTCGAGAGCCAAACCAGCGTGGATGCACAAACTTGGTCGACCGCGGTGACCGTGACGGGCAACGCCGCTGACGGCATCACTTTGCAGTGATTTTTAGAGGGTCAATGGCTGACGCTGCCCGTCGTGCTGCCGCTGTTACCGGGACCTGCACCGGTACCGGTGCCACTGCCCGAGCCGATGCCCGCGCCCAAGCTGCCCGGACCCCCTTCGGGGCCGGGCGAGCCATTGCCGGTGTTGCCGCTGCCGGGCGTCGTGTCCGTCAGATCCGCCGCGCCTTCGAGCTTGGCTGGCTCGTCCGAGCTCGTAGCGGTGCTGCTGCTCGGCTCGGCAGCGGGCTTCTGCGAACCGATGCAACCAATGCTGACCAGACTGCCGAACAAAGCGACCAGGACGACCTTTGACGGAACCATTTCTGCCTCCAATTCCTCTCCTCAATTGCTACGGCATCAGCAGCACCTTGGCAACCCCTCCACGTTCCGCGAGCGCCTGCGCTGCCGGGGCGTCAGCGAGCGGAAAACGCTTCGCGATTGGAATCACGAGCGTACCGCTCGCGACTGCCGCGCCGAGCTCCGCGAGCCGTTTGCTGTCCGGGTGGGCTTGAAAGGCATGCACGGTAACACTCTGTGACTTTGCAGCGGCCGGCTCACCGAGCACGCTGCCGATGACACCTCCGCTTTTCAGCTTGGGCAGAAGCTTGGCCACCGTGTCGCCACCTACCGTGTCGGCGATGCGGTCCACCGGCGACAGGGCGGCGAGGGCGGCTTCGTCGTCCAGCGCGACGACACCGTCGACGCCCAGCGCCTTGGCCTCCTCCACTTGCTTACTGCGCACTCCGGCGATCACCTTGGCACCACGCTGCTTGGCGCCCCAACACGCCACTCGACCGACCGCACCGACCGCGCCAGTGACCAGCACGGTCAGACCAGCGCCGGCGCCCGCGCCGCCCAGCGTCGCAGTCACGAGCTGATCGCCGGTCAGAAGCGCGAGCGGGAGCGCGCCCGCGTCTTTCGCGTCGAGCCCGTCGGCTAGCTTTGCCCACGCGGCCACGGGCGCGACCACGAACTCCGCGTACGCGCCCATGACGAGCCCCATCACGCGATCACCGGCCTTGAACTCGCTAACGCCCGCGCCCACCTTGACGACCTCGCCCGCTGCGTCGCGCCCGAGGATGGCGGGAAATTCGAGCTGCATCAGCGCCTTCGCGTGGCCGCTGCGCAACTTCCAATCGACCGGGTTGATGCTCGCGCTCGCGACCCGAACCTTGACTTGACCTGCGCCCGGTTCTGGCTCCGGTTGATCGCGCAACACGAGCTTGTCCGTACCACCGTACTCCGTAAGAACGATCGCCTTCATAGTGCCACCTCTAGTCTGATGAAATGAGCCCTTGCGAGTGTAGTGCTCGAATCCGCCCGGTCGAGTGTGGCAGTTCTGTGATCGCATACCGACTTTTACTATACGGATGCGTGGCCGGAGCTTACCCTGGCCAGCATGACGGAGAAGATGCGCTTCGAAGGGCTCACGCTGACCGTGCAGAGTGTCGAGCGGGCGCTCGAGTTCTATAGCGGCAAGCTTGGCCTCAAGGTCGAATGGAACTCAGCGCCGGCCTTCGCCATGCTGCGCCTCGGCGCAGGCACGATTGGCCTGCTTGCCATGGCCGAAGCCGGCAAGGACGGCGTCGTCGAGGCGAGCCCGGAGCAGAAGCGCGCCGTTCACGTCGAGCTCAGCACCGATGATCTGGACGGCCTGTATGAAGAGCTCAAGTCCAAGGGCGTCGTCTTTCACCAACCTCCACACGACGAGCCGTGGGAACGGTCGATGACCGCCTTCGATCCCGACGGCTATGCGGTCGAGTTCGCGCAGGGCAAGCGCGGTCACAATCAGACCAAGCCCTGACGCCGTGCCGCTCAGGGCACGGCCAACGCACGCAACTTGGCGGAAAGCGCGCTCTCCTCCGGTGCTCCGACCAAGAGCGGCTCCATCGGCGCGCTCGACAGCGTGTGCCAGTACAAGATGTTCCGCTCACGCCCGCGCGCGACTCGATCCAAGGCGGCCGCGAACGCCTTCGAGGTGTACGTCGCGTCGAGCGTGACTCCGACCGTTGCGGCTTGCGCAGTCGCCCTTTCGCCTTCTGGGCTGGCGTAACCGTAACCTCGACCCAAATAGCTGCGGGTGATCTCGAGTCGCTCCAAGACCGAGCGCCGGAGCTCACGCGTGACGCATTGTTTTGCCAGCGCTCGCGCGGCGCGCTCCAAAACCGCTGCCGGCTCGACGACGGTGACGCCGAGCACGCGCGTGCGCAGCTTCTCTTGTGCCAGCCCAGCCAAAAGTCCGGCCACGGTGCCACCCGAACCGAGTGGCACGACGATCAAATCCGGCTCGGGTAGCTCTCCGCGACGCACTTGCTCGGCAAGCTCACTCGCCGCTAAGACGAAGCCGAGCGTGCCGACGCGGTTCGAGCCGCCCACTGGAATGTAATACGCGCCGCTCGCGACTCGAGCCGCGAGCAGCACGGCGGCCTGCGCGTAGGAAGTAGCGGGAATCAGCTCGATGCCCTGCGCCAGGTCGGCGCGCACGTTGTCGAGCACGTGCGCGGTCGCTTTCTGACGCAGCACCACCGCGGCCACGTCGAGCCCCAGTGATTTGCCGAAAATCCCAGTCGCCAATACGTGGTGGCTGCCCAGCGCGCCGATTGTCACCACGCGCTCAGCGCGGCGAGCCAGTGCATCCTCGAGCAGCCGGTCGAGCTTTCTCACCTTGTTGCCGCCGTAGACGGGGCTCGCCAAGTCGTCGTGCTTGATCCAGAGCGCCGTGCTCGGCAAAGACAGCTCGGCCAGCAGTCGCACGGGCGTCGGGTAGCGGCCGAAGCTCAGCATGGCGGTGGCGTAGCACTGCTCCCGTCGGGCCGAGATTGCGGCCCGATGGGCATCCGAGAAAATCCCGAGAAATCAGCCCCGCGTGGAGAAAAATGCGGCCGAGCCGCATCCTTTGCACGGGCTCGTTCGTGATCACTTCGAGCATCATGACGACCAACAAAGCCAATGGCCTCGGCACCTCCCAGAAACCACTCGAGCTGAAAACCCCACCTGGCACCTCCGAGTTCCAGGCCTACGCGGACAACGAGGCCGACCCGCCCTCGCTCGTCGTGCAAGTCGGCAAGACCCAGCTGCGCTATCACCTGCGCTGCGTCGACGATCTGCACGCAATGCTGATCAAGAACGGCGATTGGGTCTTGCTAGGCAGCAGTGACGAGCAAAAGCCCGCCGCCGAGGGCACCGTCGAAGCGTGGGGTCGCGCCAGCAACAACCCCGTCAAAGGCTGGTACGGGTTGAAAAAAGGACTGCGCGGGCGCTTCGGCATGTACGTGCCGCCCGTGCTCGAGGCGCTCGGCCTGGCCGAGGTCGAGCACAACGCGAAGAACAATCGCATGCGCGCGCTTCCCAAGAAGAAGTAGGGCGGGACTTTTCCGTCGCTCTAAGAAACGCCGAACGATCTCGCGTGGCGGGCAGATGTTCTGACCCGATGAGGCCGCGCGCTGCGCCTTGCTGCCGGAGGAATACACATGAGCCCTCGCGCGCAGCACTCGTACCCGCTTTCGTTGTTTCCCCTGATCTTGGCTGGAGCTTGTTCGAGCTCCGCCGGCACTTCGCCACTGAGCGGGGGCGCGTCGGGAGCGAGCAGCTCTGCAGGCGGCGGCCGGGCAGTCTCCTCGAGCGGCGGCGGCGGTGCAGCCGGCAGTAGCGGAGCGCAAGCAGGGGGTGGTGCCGCCAATGGCACCGCTGGCAGCGAGGCGACCGCGGGCACCGGTAACGGTGCGGGTTCGGCTGGTTCGAGCGGCAGCGATGCTGGCGCCAGCGACACGGATCCGCCCGCGCCGCGACCGCTCATGATCAACCCGACGACAGCGTGCAAGTGCGACATCAAGTTCAGCGCCGTGTCGGTCGACCCTGACGCGGGCAAATCCACGACCGACACACACGCGACCGACGACCAAGTCATGTTCGTCGACACGACCAAGACCGTGCAAGGCAAGCTGGTGATTTGCATCGGTGGCATCGGCGGAGGTCCGGGCGGGGGCGGCATCGAAGGCTTTGCAAAAAACATGGGCTTTCACGTGTTTTTGGTGGCTACCCAAACCGCGATCGCGGGCGCTCCACAACAGTACAAAACGACGCTCGCGACGAATCCGATGGACCCCGAGGCCAACCGCCAAGTGGGCGACGGTCGCATGGAAGCGTGGGACGGCAAGGACCGCGTGGACTGGCTCGACATTCAGCCGCCCGACAGCATCGTCAACCGCACCCAGCACGCACTACAGCATGCGATGACCGTCGACCCCGGTGGTGACTGGGGTTACTACCTCAACGCGGATGGCAGCGTGCGTTGGACCGACGTGTACATGGTCGGCTATTCCTTCGGCTCACAGACCATCGCGATGGACTCGAAGTACGTGCGCTTTGGGCGCGTCATCGCGACATCGGGGCCACAAGACGAGGGCTTCCCGAACGCCACGTGGATCAGCGCGCCGTCGGCCACGCCCGTCGACCGCTTGTACATGGCGGTCGGCTTCACCATGCCTTATCCATCGACCGCCAGTAACGACAATGAAGTGATGGGCATGCTCGTGACAGTAAAGAACGCGGGCTGGCCGAGCACCGTGCCGCCCGTCAACGTCGTGCCCGAGGGCATGGGTCCGTTCATGGACACTCACGAGCTGGCGATGGTCGGCTCGGACATGCATTCTCCCGGCGGCCACACCGTATTCTGCAACAACGACACGCTGTCCGGCTGGCTCGCCCCCTGCAAATACCTGTTCGGCGTGCAGTGAAGCGCCGCGCACCTGCGACGAGACGCGCGCGGCAGGCTAGAGCCCATACGGGTACGCGCCCGCGTCGGTCGGGTTATCGCCACCCGCACCGCGGATCTGCAAGTGATCGATGTACGCCACACCGTGCCATTCTTGACCCGCCATCGCCTTGGCTGTGATCCGGAAGCCGATGCCGGTCACGTTGGTCGGCGCTGTCGGAAAGCCGGTAGCGCTCGTGACGGCGAAGTACTTGAACTCCGAACCGTTGTCGTAGCTGTAGTTGTTCGTGACGTTGAACGGTCCAAATGGAGCGAGCGTACCGCCTGGCTTGAAAAAAGCCTTCGACTCGACCGAGGGGATGACCGCCGTCGCCGTCTCGACGACCAGCTGCGTATCAATCTCGAACGGCGGCTTGGCTGCGCCGTCGAACGTGATCCATGCCAGGGCATTGCGACTCATGTCCGCGACGGTGATCGGCAAACCCGTGCCCGTCTTCGGGAACTCGACGATGATCTCGCCCTGCGTTTGCGCCGCGCTAGCGCCGACGATGTCGATGCCCACGGTGAGGTTCTTGGCATAGCAATACGGGCTGCAGTCGTTGATCGCGAATAGCCCCAATGCCTCGCCGTAGTCAGTCACCTTGATCGCGTCGGGCGTCGTCGTGTAGCCGAGCTTGTCCTCGAAATCGAGACTCTGCAGCAGGTAGTCGCACTCGCCTGCGCGCGCGTCGTTCGGCGATGGCGTCACTTTCGCGCACGTGGGCTGCGTGCGATT
This sequence comes from Polyangiaceae bacterium, assembly GCA_035485095.1. Taxonomy (GTDB): domain Bacteria; phylum Myxococcota_A; class Polyangia; order Polyangiales; family Polyangiaceae; genus PMG-095. The sequence continues at coordinate 11,235 of DATHOI010000607.1, forward strand.
ACCGCCTCCGGCAGCGCCGCCCTGAGCCACACCGCCACCCGAGCCCGCAGCTCCAGAGCCCCCGCCGCCGGCTCCAACGCTCGCGTTGCCGCCCGACTGC
>DATHOI010000608.1:0-2835 GCA_035485095.1 Polyangiaceae bacterium
CGCAGGACGCGGCGGGACAGCTGTATTTGCCCGACCGGCTCGCCGCGAGCCTGGCGCGCGTCGCGAGCGAGTCGGTGGACGCCATCTGCACCGCGCTGCTCGCGGATCTCAAAGCCTGGACGCATGTCCAAAACGATGATCTCACGCTCGTCGTGATCCGCCGCGTGAGCTGAGATCGCGCACTCTGCGCCGCGCGCCGTCACGGCAGAATGCGGTTGTCGTGCTGAATGGCCCGCGCGTACATGAGACGATTCTGAGTGCGCGCCGACGGTCGCGCAATCTTCCGACACGCTTGTCCGTTTTTTCCAAGCTGCGACGAGCACCGGGAGCTACGTTCCGCACATGAAAATCCTCGTCACCGGAGCGACCGGAAAGGTCGGAAGCCGACTCGCCAAACGCCTTACCCAGCGCGGCGATCAAGTGCGCGCCCTGGTGCGCGACCCAAAGCGCGCCGCCGACCTGCGGGAAGCTCGGATCGAGCTCGCCGAGGGCGACTTGCTCGAAGTGGCTTCGCTCGCAGCCGCGGTGCGCGGCGTCGATGCCGTGGTCCATTGCGCAGCCTTCTTCCGTGGCGCGACTCCCGAGCAAGCGCAGGCAGTCAATGATCTCGGCACGCAGCACCTCGCGAGTGCCGCCCGTGCCGCCTCCGTGAAGCGCTTCATCTTCACGAGCACCGGCTTGGTCTACGGTCCGACCGGTGACCGCCTCGCCCAAGAGGACGACCCCTGCGCGCCGACCGCGTCGTATCCGGAGAGCAAGCTCGCCGCCGAGCGCTTCCTCCTCGCGCTCGAAGGGCTCGACGTGCATGTGCTGCGGCTGCCGTTCGTGTACGGCGACGGCGACCCACACATCGAGGAGGCGGTCCCGATGATGCAAGGCTTCCCGCCGACCCAACGCATGTCGATTGGCCACCACGCCGACATCGCGCAAGCCGTCGCTCGCTTGCTCGATACCCCGTCGCCTGCGCATCGTATCTACAACGTGGTCGACGACGAAGCCCCCGAGCTCGCCACGCTGTTCGCGTCCGTGGGGCAGCCGCCGCCTGACGGCTCGAACGCCGAGCGGGCCCGCGCTTTCCACACGCTCCTCGATGGCCGTCGCATCCGCCAAGACCTCGGCTTCAGGCCCAAGTTCCCCCGCCTCGCAGACGCCATCGCCGCAGGCGCATAGACCAGGGCAGTGTGCTCACGACACCACCGTGCGCCTGCATCGGTGACTAAGTGAGGCGCTCTGGCCGGCTGCGCCGGGTTTCGGAGGGGCGGCATTGGCCCCGTCGCGGCCTGAGGGGTCAGTCAGAAAGATTTCGTTGCAAAGTCGTCGCTGAACCGTTGCTAGACGGCGGGGGCGCAGATGGGCAAACGTGCGCACGGCTTACGCGGACCTAGTTCGGCTCCGCACACCACAAACTCGGAGACTACACGTGAAGCGTACATTCGTTCGGTTGGGAATCCTCGCGTCGATCGCATCCACCGGGCTGATCGCCGCCTGTAGCAGCGGCTCGGACGATTCGGCGGCGGGCGGAGCTGGCTCGCCCGCAAGTAGCGGCAACTCGGGCATGACCGGCGTCGCCGGGTCGTCACTCGGCGGATCGAGCTCAGGCACGGGCGGCGGCAGCTCGGGCATGACCGGCGTCGCCGGGTCGTCACTCGGCGGGTCGAGCTCAGGCGCGGGTGGCGGCACGAGCACCGCGGGCGCTTCGGCTGTCGGCGGTGCCAGCGGCTCGTCGAGCGGCGGCACGAGCGCTGGCGGCACGAGCAGCGGCGGCACGAGTGCTGGCGGCGTTTCAGCCGGCGGCAGCGGCGGGGCCGGTGTTGCCGGAAGCGCGGGCGCGGCTGGAAGCGCGGGCGCGGCTGGAAGCGCGGGCGCTGGCGGCGGCACTTCGAGCGTTCAGTCGTCCTGGGTCGAAATCGGCGCGAACAACCAGGCGAGCGCGCGACTCATCACGACGGCTGCAACGTGTCCCTCGATCACCGTCGACGGCACGGCGCACGCCATGACGCTGCGTTCGGCGCCAGCCACGATACCGGTACGTCCAACCAGCACGGATACGACGCTGGCTGCGGCTCAAGCCTCGAGCAACTCGAAGGCGTCGGTGTTCGCGACGACGAGCTGCGAGTTCAATCTGCCTGCCGGAGCGGCCACGGCCACCGTGGACGGCGTCGCTCTGCCGGTGCCGAAGTCGGTCGTCAACCGCGTGGTCATCATCGGTGACACCGGCTGCCGTATCTCGATTGGCAACGTTTACCAGGCTTGCAGTGATCCAACGCAATGGCCCTTCTCGGTCATCTCCACCGCCTCGGCCGCGATGAAGCCGGATCTCGTGCTGCACGTAGGCGACTACGAGTATCGCGACAACCCCTGTCCCGCAGGCAACACCGCGTGCGCCGGACAGCCCTGGGGCTACGGGTCCGACGCTTGGGCCGCGGACTTCTTCACGCCGGCGGCTCCTCTGCTCGCTGCCGCTCCGTGGGTCATGGTCCGCGGCAACCACGAGGTCTGCAACCGCGCCGGCCAGGGCTGGTACCGGTACCTGGATCCGAACCCCTTCGACAGCAGCGGCGTGAAGACTTGTGATGTCGCGGCCAACGACAACGTGGGTAACTTCAACGACCCGTGGGCCGTCTCCTTCGGCGACACGCAGTTCACCCTCTTCGACTCGTCGAACGTCTCGAAGACCGCCTACAGCCCGGCCGCCTTTGAGCCGTACACGGACGAGCTGCTCGGCGCGAAGACGTTGTCGACCCCCAGCTTCCTGAACATCTTCGCGGTTCACCACCCGGTCCTTGGCTACACGGCGGCGAACCCGCCGACGGTGGGCAGCCCCGGTCTTCAGTC
>DATHOI010000609.1:0-2302 GCA_035485095.1 Polyangiaceae bacterium
GCCAATTGCGGCACTTGCGCGAAAGCGTGCGCGGCAGGCGCCACTTGCTCGAGCGGCGCGTGCAGTGGCGGCACCACGACCGGCAAGGTCTTCAGCCAATGTCGCTTTCATTTCGGCGCCATCGACTCCTTCGCGACCCAAAATGGGCTGGCCGCTCAGCTCGACTACTTCACCCCGGGCTGGATGGGCGACAGTGACACCTTCGACCAAAGCGCGGTGTGCACCGAAGCCAAGGCCGGCGCCGCGCTGGGCAACCAAGTGCCGGTGATCGTCGCGTACGTTGCAGCCTTCTACTCCAAGCGCCATTTTGGGCGTTGCGACTGCAACGTCACGACCTGCGGCGCCAACAACGATCTGTGCCACCAAGGCGCCCAAGACATTCAGCAGAATTTGACGGCCATCATCAACGTGTACAAATCGTTCGCGCAGGGTTACGCCAATTGCTACGGCACCACGCGCCCCATCGTGTTCGAGATGGAGCCCGACTTTTATCAGTACACGAGCAGCACCGAGTCCGCGCCCTGGAGCAACGCGACGGCGGCCAGCGTGATGAGTCAATTCGTGAGCGCGATCAAGCTCAGCCTGCCCAACGCTATGTTCTCGATGGACATTTCGCCGTGGGTGGCGCCGAACAATGGCAGCGACAACGGCAAGTCGTGGTACGGCAATTTCGACATGACGCAGTTCACGTTCATCAACACGTCTGGCGGCAGCACGGAGGCCGCCAACACCTTGATCCGCAGCGCGAACGCCATGACTTGGGCGGGCGTGAGCTCCGTCACAGGCAAGCCCATTTTGGCGGACACGGGCTACGGCGCCAACGGCGTATCGGCTGGCCCGGACCCCAATTGGGACAACGTGACCAACATCAACGCGCGCATGGCGGACGGCGTGGTCTCGATCTGCCAATACAACCCGAGCACGACTTGGGCCACGACTATCTCCGGCATCCGCAGTCAATTGAAGACGCCGAAATTCTGCCCGTGACGAGCCGCGCGGCGTGCCTGAGCGCGGCACTGGTTTTGACGTTTTCAGCGAGCTGCCGGCGCGCTGCGCCACGAGCACCCGCGCTGGCCGCGCATTTGCAACTCGCGCAGGCGCCGCATGATTTCGGCGCCGCACTGCAATACGACGAACTCAGCGCCACTTTTCCGCTCGAGAACCGCGGCACCGGGCCGCTCGAGCTCACGAGCATCGAAGCAGGTCACGAGTGCCAAACGCCACTGACGACTCTGCGAGTCATGCCGGGCATGGGCGCGAAGCTCGAGGTGCGCTGTCAACCCGTGCACTATGGAACCTTCATCAGCACGCTCAGCTTCCATTCGAATGACGCTCAGCAACCGAACGTGCTGCTCGAGCTCCACGCGGCCGTAACGCCGCTCTTGGCGAGCGATCAGCCTCTCGTCGCCTTCGAGCTGCCCTTCGGCGCTCAGCAAACGGAGGACGTGCTCTTCCATGGCGCGCGCGCTGCGTCAGCCCAGCTTCGAGCCGAAACGCCAGCCGACTCCGGTCTTTCTTTGGAGACCGTGGCGGGCGCCAGCCAACCAACGCTGAGGATCCGCGCGCAGGGCAAACCAGTCGGAACGCGCACTGGCATGTTGAGAGTCACGACCGGCCTCGACCGACCATCGGAAATTCTACTGCCGTGGTCGTGCCGGGTCCTGGGCACGCTTTCGATCGCGCCCACGAACCCCTACTTCGATCTCCTGGCGCCGGGCGGAAATCACGTAAACATCGACGTTTGGAGCAGCGATTCGAATTTCCGAGTCCGCTCGGTGCGCGTCGTCGAGGGCCCGTTCAACGCCAGCTTCTCGCGTGGCGATGCGCGCGGTCACTACCGAGTGAGCGTGACGCTGGACGCGCCACGCGCTGCTACCGGCGCACGTGGCTCACTCGGCAAACTACAGATTCAAAGCAGCGACCACAGCGAGCCCCAGAAAGAAGTCGAGCTCTTCGCATTCGGCAGCGCAAACGCGGACGCTCGGCAGTAGCGCAACCGGTGCGGGCGCGCGGCGTGCCGCGAGTGCCGAGGCACCGAGTGCGCTACTTGACGACGACGATCACGGGCGGCTTGCTGATCAGGTGCAGATTCAACCCGCCTGGGTATTCGTAGGAAGTGGCGTGTCCGAAGCCCATCACCTGCAGACCCACGCCGCGGGCGTCAGTGGTGCTCAGTTGATGAACTCCGCCGTTCGCTGAGTCGAGCTTGGCGCGCACGATGCCCCAACCGCTCATGCCGACTTCTTGTGGGGTGCCGAGCGCGGTGCCGTCGAGGGTAGCGGTTGCGCCGTCCGGAACGAGC
>DATHOI010000610.1:0-17554 GCA_035485095.1 Polyangiaceae bacterium
GCCGGCGCTTCTACACCGTCAGTGATTTCGCTGACGTCACGACCGACTCGCCGCTGAAGAAGCTGACCGAGGGCAAGTCTGCCACCGGTGGCCGCAATCACTACGGGCGCATTACGTCGCGTTTCCGTGGCGGTGGCCACAAACAGCGCTACCGCATCGTCGACTTCAAGCGCGCGAAGATCGGCGTGCCGGCTCGCGTCGCGGAGATCGAATACGATCCCAACCGCACCGCGCGCATCGCGCTCCTGCACTACGCGGACGGCGAGAAGAACTACATCCTCGCGCCGGACGGCATGAAACAGGGCGACACCATCATCAGCAGCCGCAACGCGGACATTCGCCCCGGCAATTCCTTGCCGCTCGGTGACATCCCCGCCGGCACGATGATTCACAACATCGAGATGCGGAAGGGCAAGGGCGGTCAGCTCGTGCGCTCTGCTGGTACGGCGGCGCAACTCATGGCCAAAGACGGCACCTACGCGCAGATCAAGCTGCCCAGCGGCGAGGTTCGCAAGATCCACGTGCTGTGCCGCGCGACAGTCGGCCAAGTCTCGAATCTCGAGCACCAAAACATCAGCTTGGGCAAGGCGGGTCGCGCCCGTTGGCTCGGGCGCCGTCCGCACAATCGCGGCGTGACGATGAACCCGGTTGACCATCCGATGGGTGGTGGTGAAGGCCGCACGAGCGGTGGTCGTCACCCCTGCTCACCGTGGGGTCAGCTCGCGAAGGGTCTGAAGACGCGCAACAACAAGCGCACCGACGTGATGATCGTGAAGCATCGCAAGGCGAAGGGCTGAGCCAATGGCACGCAGCATTAAAAAGGGACCGTTCATCGACGGTCATCTGCAGAAGAAGATCGAAGACGCTCAGGCCCAAGCTTCGAAGAAAGTGATCAAGACCTGGTCACGTCGTTCGACGATCGCTCCCGAAGCGGTCGGGCTCACGTTCGCAGTGCACAACGGGCGCAAATTCGTGCCCGTGTTCGTCAGCGAGAACATGGTGGGTCACAAGCTCGGCGAGTTCGCGCCGACGCGGACCTTCCACGGTCACGCCGGCGACAAGAAGGGCAAGGGCGGCACGCCGACTGGCGCGAAGCCCTCGCAAGCTCCGGCTCCCGCCGGCAAGCGCTGAGTTTCTCAGCGTCGTGACAGCAGCGAGTGCGGCGTGACCCAACGGTCGCGCCGCGCTTGGCGTTTGTAGCGAAGGAATTTGTTGCTGGTCACGCGCGGCGTCGCGCTCCGACCAAGCCTTCGGCGTCGCGTCTCGACGCGCGACCTGCGACGAACGCTACGGCTTCTTCACCACGGCCTGGTAGAAGCCTGCTTTGGTCTCGAGCGAGGGCAGCTGATGGTTCGTCCTGCGACAGGAGCTTCTCCGATTGGGCCCGCTCACTGTACGGCGCGCTCGGTCGAGCATTAACGACGCGCTCGAATGCCTACATGTCGCCGCGAGTTGGCCTACATCAGCCCGCGCTTGATGAGAAAATTCGTCCAAGAATTCGAGCAAAAATGCCGAATTGGTCGAGCGGCCAATGACGTAAACTTAGCAGGAATGGCTAAATTCGTCGGCTCTTTGCGGGTTCCTCGTGCGCTGCGCCTGCGTTTGGCGTCTGTCTTGCTCGGCGTCACTACAGCGGCTTGCGCGACTGCCAACGACCAAAGTATCCCGCCCGGTGACGATGGGGCTGGCGGGTCGGACGTCAGCGCCGCCGGTACGGCTACCGAGGGCGGCTCGAGTGACCCTGCCGCGGGCAGCTTTGGAATATCAGGCGCCTCGTCTTCATTTGGCGGCGGCGCAGCGGGTCAGTCGGCAGCCGGAGCCGCCGGCAGCAACGCCGCCTTTGGCGGCACTGGCAGCGGCATAGCCGGCTCATCGAGCGGCGGTGGAGTCAGCTCGTTCGGCGGCGCGCCTGCCACCGGAGGTACCGCTTCGACTGGCGGCAGCGCGGCCGTCGGCGGAACTGCTTCCAGCGCAGGTGGCGCGATCGGCGCAGCGGGCACCGGAGCCGCGGGTGCCGGGACCGCGGGCTCCACGAGCAGCGCGGGTGCGGCCGGCGCGACGGGTGGGACGGGCTGCACCGCTCCGCCGTGGACCGCTGGCTTCGCCTACACGGTCGGAGCCGTCGTGACCGGCGTCTGTCAAAACATTGGCGGCGGCTCGACCGTCTGCGTCGCCGGAAAGAAATATCCCTGGACCTGCTTCGGCTCGACCTGCGCCGTCTATCAACCGGGCGCGGACGGCTGGTGGGGCAACTGGACGGTCGGTACCGCGTGTGACTGAACGCGTGTACGGCCCGGCCGCTGAGCCCTGAAACTCCACTCAGCACTGGGTTTTGGGCCGTCCGCCGAATCGTCCAACTGAGGGGTTTTATTCGCGTCTGAGAGCTTGCGCTGGGGCAAGCGCTTTGCTAGTCAGGCGCTCCCCTTTGCGGAGCTCGCCCGGTCCCCGGGTTTTGGGTTCCGCCAGCCGTCCCAAACGGCTCGCGGTTGCGGTTTTTCGGAGCCGCAAATGTCGTCGAAACCGCGGCCATTCGGAGGCGGTTGTCCAGGGCAGCGGCTTCCGCTGCTCCCGGGGTCGACGGGTCTCACGAGGAAACTGTCGTCATGATAAGCAACGCTAAAGCCAATTTTCAGAGGATCAGTCCGCGCAAAGCGCGCATGATCGTCAATCTGATCCGCGGGCGAGCCGCCTCCGACGCGCTGCAGCTTCTCGATTTCACGTTCAAGGCCGGTGCGCCGTTCGTGAAGAAGCTCATCGCCAGCGCCGTCGCCAATGCCCGCCTCAAGCGTCCCGATGTCGACGCTGATGCGCTCTTCATCAGCAAGGCTTCGGTCGACAAGGCCGGCAATCAGAATCTTCGCCGCTGGCGACCACGCGCTCAAGGGCGCGCGACTCGCATCGCCAAGGGCGTCAGTCACATCCACATCGAACTGGACCAGCGCTGATCCGCCTCTGGCGCGTTCAGAAGCGGTAAGAACTAATGGGACAAAAAACTCATCCGTATGGCTTTCGCCTCGGCGTCATCAAGACGTGGACCAGCAAATGGTACGAGGACAAGCACTACACGCAGTGGCTCCACGAAGACATCCGCATCAAGCGCGCCGTCAAGGAGTACCTGTACAACGCCAACGTCGCGAGCGTCGAAGTCGAGCGCGCCGCGAACAAGGCGAAAGTCATCGTCTACACCGCGCGCCCGGGCATGGTGATCGGCAAGGGTGGCAAGGGCATCGAGATTCTGAAGGTCGGTAATCTCGACACCGCCGCCAAGGGCGAAACCAAGTTCGCCGGCGTGCAGTCGTTCACCCAGAATGAAGTCTTCATCGACGTGCAAGAGGTCCGGAAGGCCGAGACCAACGCACAGCTCGTTGCCGAGAACATCGCGACGCAGCTCGAACGCCGCATTGCGTTCCGCCGCGCGATGAAGAAGGCGCTGACCACCGCGATGAAGTTCGGTGCCAAGGGCGTGCGCATTCGCTGCGCGGGTCGCCTGGCTGGTGCTGAAATGGGTCGCGTCGAGACTTATCGTGAAGGTCGCGTTCCGCTTCACACGCTGCGCGCGGATGTCGACTTCGGCCTGGCCGAAGCACGAACCACGTACGGCACCATCGGCGTCAAAGTTTGGATCTTCAAGGGCGAGGTGCTTCAGCGCAAAGCACGCCGCATCCCGGAGTGATGAGCCATGCTTCAACCTAAGCGCACTAAATTCAGGAAGCAGCAGAAGGGCAAGAACCGAGGCGTCGCCTGGCGCGGCTCGGATGTCTCCTTCGGTGATTTCGGTCTGCAAGCGACCGAGCACAGCATGGTGACCTCGCGTCAGATCGAGGCCTGCCGTATGGCAATTCAGCGCCACGTCAAACGCGCCGGCAAGCTCTGGATCCGGATTTTCCCGGACAAGCCGGTGACCAAGAAGCCGCTCGAAGTCCGCATGGGTAGCGGTAAGGGCGCCGTCGAAGGTTGGGTCGCGGTGATCAAGCCCGGCCGCGTGATGTTCGAGATTGCGGGCGTGCCCGAAGCGGATGCGCGTGAAGCGTTCCGCCTTGCTGGCTCGAAGCTGCCGGTCGAAGTTCGCGTGTTGACGCGAGGTGATCTGTGATGAAGGCCAAAGACCTGCGTGAGCGCTCGACCGAAGATCTGGCCGAGCTCAAAGGCACGATGGAGAAGGACCTCTTCTCGCATCGCATGAAGAATGCAACCGATCAGCTCGGTGACACGAGCTTGCTCGGCAAGGCGCGCAAGGACATCGCGCGCGTCGAACTGATTTTGCACGAGCGCCGCGCGACCGCCGCCTCGAGCAAAGGAGCCAAGTCGTGAACGCCCCCGCAGAGTCCGGGAATCCGGTCTACCGCCGTAAGCTCATCGGTCGCGTCCGTAGCGACAAGATGAACAAGACCGTGATCGTGGAAGTCACGCGCTTCAAGCGCGAAGGCATCTACAAGAAGTACGTTCGTGTTCGTAAACGCTACAAGGCGCACGACGAAAAGAACGAGTTCAAGATCGGTGATCGCGTGGAAATCATCGAGAGCCGTCCGCTGTCGCGCGAGAAGCGCTGGGCAGTGGCGCGCTTGGTCGATCGCAAGGACGGGGAGCTCAGCACATGATCCAGATGCAGAGCTATCTGGACATCGCCGACAACTCCGGCGCCAAGCGTGTCCAGTGCATCAAGGTGATCGGCGGCTCGCGTCGTCGCTACGCGGCCTTGGGCGACGTAATCGTCGTCAGCATCAAGGAAGCGCTCCCGGGCAGCAAAGTGAAGAAGGGCGATACCGCACGCGCGGTCGTCGTTCGCACACGCCGCGAGTACCGTCGTCAAGACGGCAGCTACATCAAGTTCGACGACAACAGCGCCGTCTTGATCAACACCCAGCAAGAGCCGGTCGGCACGCGCATCTTTGGCCCGGTTGCTCGTGAGCTCCGCAACAAGAAGTTCATGAAGATCATCTCGCTCGCTCCGGAGGTCGTGTGATGCAGCGCCTCACCGTCGGCGATCAGGTCGTCGTGATTCGCGGTAACGACAAAGGTAAGCGCGGCAAGGTGTCGAAGCTCACCGCGGACCGCGTCGTCGTGGAAGGCGTGAACGTCGTGAAGCGCCACCTCAAGCAGACGCCGCAGCGCCCGGGCGGAATCCTCGATGTCGAGGCCCCGATCGCCAAGAGCAACGTGATGCTCGTGGACCCCACCACCAACAAGCCCACTCGCGTCTCGGTGAAAATCGAGAACGACAAGAAAGTCCGCGTCGGTAAGAGCGGCGCCGCCATCCTGGCGGCAAAGGAGAAGTGACGATGGCCACTTCACAGACAGCCGTGCCTCGCCTTCACGAGAGGTACAAATCCGACGCGATCCCCGCGTTGATGAAGAAGTTCGGTTACACGAACCCGATGCAGGTGCCGCGCCTGAAGACGATCGTCGTCAACATGGGTGTCGGTGAAGCCGTTGCGAACCCGAAGCTCATCGACTCCGCGGTCGTGGAAATGACGGCAATCACGGGTCAGAAGCCGGTGGTCACGAAAGCCAAGAAGGCAATCGCGACCTTCAAGCTGCGTGAAGGGATGCCGATCGGCGTCAAAGTCACGCTGCGTCGTGAGCGGATGTGGGAGTTCCTGGACCGCCTCGTCACGCTCGGCTTGCCGCGCGTGCGCGACTTCCGCGGCACCAACCCCAAGGGTTTCGACGGCTCGGGCAACTACACGCTCGGCCTCAAAGAGCAGATCATTTTCCCCGAGATCGAGTTCGACAAGGTCGACAAGATCAAGGGCATGAACATCACGTTTGTCACAACCGCCCAGACCGACGAAGAAGCCAAAGAGCTGCTCGGAAGTCTCGGTATGCCGTTCAGGAGCTGATCATGGCGCGCGCATCTCAATGGGCGAAGGCCAATCGGCCGCCCAAGTTCTCGACTCGAGCAGTGAATCGCTGTCGCGTCTGCGGGCGTGTCCGTGGTGTGTATCGCGACTTCTGCTTGTGCCGCTTGTGCATGCGGCAACTTGCACTCAAGGGCGAGTTGCCCGGGGTCACGAAAGCGAGCTGGTGAAGCCATGATGACCGATCCGATCGCGGACTTGCTGGCACGCATTCGAAACGCTTCGATGGCGCGCCACGAGCTGACTCGCGTACCCGCGAACAAGCTCAAGAAGAACATCGCCCTGCTACTCAAGGCCGAAGGCTACGTTGCCGACGTGCGCCAAGAGGAGTGGGGTCCGAAGAAGCACCAGACGCTGACCATCGTCCTGAAATACGGCGAAGATCGCACCTCTGCTTTCCAAGGCATTCGGCGCGTTTCGCGTCCGGGCCGCCGCGTGTACGTGCGTCACGATCAAATCCCGCGCGTCCTCAGCGGACTCGGGATTTCGATCATCAGCACGTCCACCGGGCTCATGTCCGACAAGGAAGCGCGTCGCCGCAAAGTCGGTGGTGAGCTTCTGTGTGAGGTCTGGTGATGGCGCAGGCTCAAGCTCAAGCAACGCCGGTCCTCAAGAAGTCGCGCGTCGGCAAGCGCGCTGTGGCGATCCCGAAGGGCGTCACAGTGAACCAGAGCGGCAACAAGCTCGACATCCAGGGCCCGAAGGGCAAATTGGTGCTCGATTTGCCGGCTCACGTCGCCGTCCGCAAAGAGGGCGATTCCTGGTTGGTCGAGAGCTCTGCGGAGGGTCGCGACGCGGCTCGCTTGCAGGGGCTCAGCCGCGCGCTGCTCGCCAGTATGGTGAAGGGCGCGGCTGAAGGTTACGAGCGCTCGCTCGAGCTGGTCGGCACTGGTTACCGCGCGGAAGTGAAGGGCAAGGTCGTCACTTTCCAGCTCGGCTTCTCGCACCCGACCTCAATCGAGCTACCGGCGTCGATCACCGGCAACGTTCCGCCGGATTCGAAGGGCACGATGCTCGTCTTGAACTCAGCCGACAAAGCCGCGCTCGGCCAGATGGCTGCGACCATCCGCGGTCTCCGTCCTCCCGAGCCGTACGGCGGCAAGGGTGTGCGTTACCGCGGTGAAAACATCCGCCGCAAAGCGGGCAAGGCCGCCAAGGGCAAGGCGAAGTAAGCATGGCAACTCAACTCACTGGCCGAGAACGCCGCCGTTTCCGGATTCGGAAGAAGATCAGCGGCAGCACCGAGCGCCCGCGGCTCAGCGTCTACCGCACGGCGACGCACATCTACGCGCAGGTCGTCGTGGACTCGGACGGGCGCACGCTCGCTGCCGCATCCACGCTGTCGCGCGATCTCAAGACCACGCTCGGCGAAGATACCAAGACCGACGCTGCCAAAAAGGTCGGCGCGCTCATCGCCAAGATTTGTCTCGAGAAGAAAATCGACAAGGTCGTTTTCGACCGCAACGGATACCTCTATCACGGCCGCGTGAAGGCACTTGCCGAAGCCGCGCGCGAGGCGGGGCTCAAGTTCTGAGCTCGAGGACAGAATCATGGCTTTCGAAAATATCGACGAAGAGAAGCTCAAAGAGCGCGTCATCCACATCAATCGCGTCGCGAAGGTTGTGAAGGGTGGTCGTCGCTTCAGCTTTTCCGCACTCGTGGTCGTGGGCGACGAGGCCGGTCACGTGGGCGTTGGCTTGGGTAAAGCCAACGAGGTGCCGGAAGCGATTCGCAAGGGCAACGACCAAGCGCGGAAGAACTTGTTCAAGGTGCCGATGATCGGCGCCACCGTTCCGCACGACGTGACCGGGCACTTTGGTGCTGGCCGCGTTTTGCTCCGTCCTGCTTCGCCCGGTACGGGCGTTATCGCGGGTGGCGCGGTGCGCGCAGTCGTCGAGTCCGCAGGCATTCAGGACATTCTGAGTAAATGCCTGGGCTCGACCAACAAGTACAACGTCGTGCACGCGACCGTCGCGGCGCTCCAGGGCCTGCGTGGTCCCGAGGTCGTGGCCAAGGCGCGCAGCAAAGAGCTCGACGAAATCGCGAGCGACTACCCGGTATCGGCAGTGTCGGTTCAAGCGAGCGGTGGCTCGTCGATCGTCTCCGGTAGCGGCGGAGGGCCCACGTCGTGAGTGCCAAGCTCGAGGTCGTGCAGACCGGTAGCGTGATCGGTCGTCCGCACCCCACGCGGCGCATCATCGAAGGCCTCGGCCTCCGTGGTCCGGGCTCCAAGGTCGTGGTGGAGAACACCCCGTCCTTCCGTGGCATGATCAAGAAAGTGCTACACCTCGTCGAGGTTCAGGAGAAGAAGTCATGAGCGCCGTCGTTCTTTCGCACCTGGCGGCTCCCGAAGGTGCGCGTCACCTCGAGAAGCGCTTCGGTCGCGGTGTCGGCTCGGGTCTCGGTAAGACCTGCGGCCGCGGGCAAAAAGGCCAAAAGGCCCGTAAGGGCGGCAATATTGGCAAGCTTCACTTCCAAGGTGGTCAGACGCCGATTCAACGCCGTTTGCCCAAGCGCGGCTTCCGCGTACCGTTTCCGATCACGGTCGTCGCCGTCAACGTCGGTGACCTGCAGAGCCTCGCCGCCGGCGCGAACGTGGACGAAGCGGCGCTCCGCGAAGCCCGCCTCGTGCAGGGTCGCCGCGTGCAGATCAAAGTTCTCGGTGATGGTGAATTCACCAAGAAGCTCACGGTTCACGCACACAGCTTCAGCAAATCCGCGCTCGAGAAGATCGAGAAGTCGGGTGGCAAAGCCGTGGTCGTGCCGGTCGTGAAGCAAAAAGACGCCGCCGCGGGCTGAGCTTCGCTTCCCGAGCTCGCCCATGTCCGCCTTTCAGAACTTCTCCAACATCGGCAAGGTGCCGGAGCTCCGGCGCCGGATCGCGTTCACGTTGGTCGTGCTCGCGATCTACCGCCTGGGCGTTTTCGTCACGATCCCGGGCGTCGACCGTTCGGTGATGCAGAACATCGTCAAGGGCCAGGGCGGTTTGCTCGGGCTCTTCAATTTGTTCTCTGGCGGCGCGCTCGCGAACCTGTCGATCTTGGCGCTGGGCATCATGCCCTACGTTTCGGCGAGCATCATCATGCAGCTCGCCGGGCTGATCTCGAAGCAGGTCGAGGAGCTCCGCAAGGAGGGTGAAGCGGGCCGCCGCAAGCTCGAGCAGTACACGCGCTACGGCGCGATCGTGCTGAGCGTCTTGCAGTCAGCGGGCGTCGCTCTCTCGCTCGAGCACATGAACAACTCCGATATCGGCGGTGGCCGGTTCGGGGATGTGGTCGTCAATGCGGGCTGGGGCTTCCGCATCATGACCATCATCACGCTGACCACGGGCTCGGGTCTTTTGATGTGGCTGGGTGAGCAGGCGACCGATCGTGGCATTGGCAACGGCGTGTCGATGATCATCCTCGCTAGCATCGTGAGCGGCATTCCACGAGCGATCCAGAATTACTACTCGAGTCACACCGGCGACCTTCAGCCGCTGACCATCGCCGTGCTGCTCGGCGTGCTGCTCATCAGCATTGCCATGGTGGTGTTCTTCGAGCGCGCGCAGCGGGAGATCCCGATTCAGTATTCGAGACGGCAGGTGGGCCGCCGCGTGTACGGCGGACAAACCGCACATTTGCCGCTCAAAGTGAACATGGCGAGCATGATCCCGCCGATCTTCGCGTCCAGCTTGTTGATGTTCCCGGCCACGCTGGCGAGCTTCAACATTCCGGGTATGTCGACGTTCAGCTCGCTGCTCAATCGCGGTGATTGGCTATTTCAGACACTGTTCGCGGCGCTGTCGATCTTCTTCTCGTTCTTCTACACGGCCGTGACGTTCCAGCCGATCGACGTGGCCGACAACCTGAAGAAGCAGCAGGCGAACATCCCGGGCATTCGCCCAGGTCGTCAAACGGCGGAATACATCGACCGCGTACTGACCCGGCTCACCGTGGCCGGTGCGGTGTACGTCGCCACGATCTGCGTCGTTCCGTCGGTGATCGCGATGTCCTTCAACATCCCGTTTCAGTTCGGCGGCACGAGCTTGATCATCGTCGTCGGCGTCGCGCTCGAGACGGTGAGCCAGATCGAAGCGCACCTCATCACGCGCAGCTATGAGGGCCTGACTGGCCCGCGGATGACTCGCCTGAGCGGGCGGAGGCCTGCGTGAGGTTGATTCTGCTCGGAGCTCCGGCGAGTGGCAAAGGCACGCAAGCTGCGGTCCTGTGCGAGAAATTCGGCGTGCCGAAGATCTCGACGGGCGACATGCTCCGCGCCGCGCTCTCGGCGGGCACCGAGCTCGGCAAGGAAGCCGATCGCTTCATGAAAGAGGGCAAGCTCGTGCCCGACTCGGTCGTGATTGGCCTGGTGAAAGAACGCGTCGCGCAGCCGGATGCGAAAAACGGCTTCATTCTCGACGGTTTCCCGCGCACGGTCCCCCAAGCGGACGCGCTGGCAGCTCTGCTTTCCAGCTTGGGTACACCCTTAAACAAGGTCGTGCAAATCGACGTTTCTAGGGACCTTTTGGAGGAGCGGGCCACCCTGCGCCGCACCGACAAACGGACTGGACACATCTACCACTTAAAGTATAGTCCCCCGCCCCCGGACGCCGAGCTCGAACATCGGGCCGACGACCAGGCGGAAACTGTCAAAAAGCGTCTCGATCAATACGACGCAATGACCGCGGCGCTCTTGCCGCATTACGAAAAACTCGGGCTGCTTCGCCGAGTTGATGGGGTCGGCTCTCCGCAAGAGATCACCCACCGCATTCTCGCAGCGCTCGAACACTGAACGGAACGGAGGCGACGAACGAAAGACGATTCGACTGGAACAGGTGTCATCGAAGAGGTTTTACCGAACGCATTGTTTCGGGTGACTCTCGAAGATGGTCGCACTGTTCGCGCGGGCATCGCCCCCAGTCTTCGTCACGCGCTCGTACGACTCATCAGCGGCTCCAAAGTCACGGTCAAGCTTTCGAAACTCGACCCGGGCCGCGGACAAATCATCAAGAAGCTAACGTAGACACGACAGAGTTCGACTGAAGGCAGGACATCATGAAGGTGCGACCGAGTGTGAAAAAGATCTGCGACAAATGCAAAGTCGTGAAGCGCCGCGGAGTCCTGCGCGTTATTTGTAACAACCCACGCCACAAGCAGCGTCAGGGCTGAGAGAAAGTATCGATCATGGCGCGCATTGCTGGTATCGACCTCCCCCGCCGAAAGGCCATCGTTTACGCCCTCCCGTACATCTACGGGATCGGTGACGCGACCGCGCGCAAGCTGTGCAAGCTCGCGAAGGTGCCGGAAGACCGCAAGGTCGACGAGCTCTCCGAAGGGGATGTGAAGAACATCCGTGACGCGATCGACGCGACCATCAAGGTCGAAGGCGACGCGCGACGCGAGGTGCAGCAGAACATCAAGCGCTTGATGGATCTCGGTTCGTACCGCGGTCTCCGTCATCGCAAAGGCTTGCCCGTCAATGGGCAACGCACCCGGACCAACGCACGCACTCGCAAGGGTCCGCGCAAGAGCTTGGCGCGTCGCTCCTAAGCGGCCCGTCCTTAAGGTATTGCCATGGCAACCCCCAAAGCCCGCGTTCAGAAAAAAGTAGTCAAGAAGAACGTCTTCGCTGGCATCTGCCACATCCAGTCGACGTTCAACAACACGATCGTGACCATCACGGACGTGAACGGTGCTGCGATCTCTTGGGCAAGCGCGGGTTCGCGTGGCTTCAAGGGTTCGCGCAAGAGCACGCCCTTCGCGGCGCAGCTCGCGGCGGAAGAAGCCGGTCGTCGCGCCATGGAGCATGGCGTGCGCTCGGTTGCCGTGTTCGTGAAGGGTCCAGGAGCGGGTCGCGAGAGCGCCCTCCGCGCTTTGCAGCAAGTCGGCTTCAAAGTGACTTTGATTCGTGACGTTACGCCGATCCCGCACAACGGTTGTCGGCCCCCCAAGCGTCGTCGCGTGTGACGGAGAGAATATGGCCCGTTATTTAGGTGCTGTTTGTAAGTTGTGCCGTCGCGAAGGCGGGAAACTCTATTTGAAGGGTGAGCGCTGCTTCACTGAAAAGTGCGCAGTCACGCGTCGCCCCTACCCGCCAGGTCAGCACGGCCAGGCGCGCATCAAGCTGAGCGAGTACGGCCTCCGTCTGCGCGAGAAGCAGAAGATGCGCCGCATCTACGGTCTGCTCGAGATGCAGTTCGCCGGCTACTACGTACAAGCGACGCATCTCAAAGGCCGCACCGGTGAGGAGATGCTCGGGCTGATCGAGCGCCGCCTCGACAACGTGGTGCTCCGCATCGGGTTTGCCTCGAGTCGCGCGCAAGGTCGCCAGCTCGTTCGTCACAACCACGTGCTCGTCAACGGCAAGCGCGTGAACATCCCGAGCTTCCGCGTCAAGCCGAACGACAAGATCGAGATCAGCGAGTCGAGCCGCAAGATTGGCTACATCGCTGCGGCGCTCACGGCGGCTGACAATCGTCAGCGTCCGAGCTGGATCGAAGTCGACAAAGGCAACTTCGTCGGCACGTTCAAGTCGATGCCCGTCCGCGACGAGCTCAACGAGCCGTCGGTTCGTGAGCAGTACGTCGTCGAATATTACTCTCGCTAAGCGTTTGTCGTCGGGGGTTTCACCCCGCCTTGTTCAGTGGGGCCCCACCCTGAGTTTTGGGGCCCCGACCCCAAAACAAAATCTCTGGTTACGAATTCTAGCGAAGGCACCACAGCCTTCGCGAACGCGGGCTGACCGCGGAGCAAGCAGTGGGAGTTGGTTCCTCTCTTGCTCGTGACGGTCGCGCGAAACCCCAAAAAAGGAGCAAAATCGAATGGTGACACAAATGATGAGCCGGAATTGGCGTGACTTGATTCGCCCGAAGGCGATCACGCTCGATCCCGAGTCGAATTCGGAGTCCTACGGTAAGTTCACCTGCGAGCCGCTCGAACGGGGTTTCGGTATCACGATCGGCAACTCACTGCGCCGCGTGTTGCTCGCGTCGCTCCAAGGTGCTGCGATCACGGCCGTTCGGCTCGAGACCGCGCTGCACGAGTTCACCACGATCCCGGACGTCGTCGAAGACGTGACGGACATCATCCTCAATCTGAAAGAGGTGGTGTTCAAGGTCGATTCACCGAAGACGTTCACGGTTCGCCTCGAGAAAGAGGGCGCAGGCCCGATCCTCGCGAGCGACATCAAGACGGTCGACGGCTTGACTATTCTCAATCCGACGCACCAGATCGCGACCCTCGACAAGAAGGGCCCGTTCTCGGTCGAGCTCACCGTGGCGTGCGGCCGTGGCTACGTCTCGGCAGAGCGCAACAAGAGCCCGACGATGCCGCTCGGCACGATCCCAATCGATGCGCTCTTCAGCCCGATCCGCAAGGTGAACTACACCGTGCAGAACGCGCGTGTCGGCCAGGTCACCGACTACGACAAGCTCGTGCTCGAGGTTTGGACCAACGGCGCCGTGCGCCCGGTGGACGCCGTCGCTTTTGCCGCGAAGATCCTGAAAGAGCAGCTCTCGATCTGGATCAACTTCGAGGAATCGGAAGAGACCTCGTACCAGGTGACCGGCAGCGACGAAGAGCCGCTGAACGAGAACCTGTTCCGCTCCGTCGACGAGCTCGAGCTGAGCGTGCGCTCGGCCAATTGCCTGCAGAACGCCAACATCACGCTGATTGGCGAGCTCGTGCAGAAGACCGAGCAAGACATGCTCAAGACCAAGAACTTCGGCCGCAAGTCGCTGAAAGAGATCAAAGAGATCCTTTCGACGATGGGTCTCGGCCTCGGCATGAAGTTCGACAACTGGCCCGCTATGGTCGACCGCTGGAAGCAGCAGCAGTCGGCTTCTTAGTCGTCGGGAGCTCCGCTCCCTCCCCGCTGAAGTGAATTCAGCGGGGCCCCTCCCTAGGGTTTTGGGGCCCCAACCCCAAAACTTTGAGCCTTCGTCAAGTTTACGTTAGTCAAAGTCAGGTAGTCCGATGAGGCATGGTAAATCAGGGCGGCAGTTTGGCCGCAACACCAGTCACCGCCGCGCGATGTTGCGTGCGTTGACTGCAAACCTCGTCGCGCATGAGCGCATCGAGACCACCGACGCCAAGGCGAAGGAGCTCAGGCGAGTGGCGGAGCGTCTCATCACGCGCGCTATTCGCCTCGGCGCGGTCGCCTATACGCCGCAAGACAAGCTGAGCCTTGCTGACCGCGCGCGTCGTCACGCGGCGCAGCAGCAGGTCGGGACGTATCTGCGTCGCTTTCAGGTTACGCAAGACGGCGAAGAGAGCACCAAGGTCGATCTGATCGAGAAGGTGTTCGTGGACCTCGCGAAGCGGTTCAAGAGCCGTCCGGGTGGTTACACGCGCATCATCAAGCTCGGTCGCCGTCGCGGCGACAACGCGCCGATGAGCGTGATCGAGTTCGTCGAAAAGGGCGAAGCGCGCGCTGCTGTGGAGCCGAAGTCGGATACCGCGAAGGCTCCGAAGGCCAAAAAGGGCGAAAAAGCAGCCGCTGCTGCCGACGCGCCGCAGGCCGAGAAGAAGCCGCGCGCCAAGAAGGCCGCGAAAGCCGAAGCCGCGGGCTGAGCGCACGGGTCACGGCGCCGAGCGCCCCGTGACGTGAACGCTAGTTTTTGGTTTCAGTCGTCTCAGAGCTCGCTTCGCCGTCAGGCGAGGCGGGCTCTTTGGCTTTTGTGGGTTCACTCTGTGGCGCGGAGCTTGGCGTGTGGACATCGCTTGTCGTCGCTCGCGGCAGGGCAGAGTCGCTCGTGGCTGCCGCGGCACCCGCGTCGAGCGGTGCGGCGCCGGCCTCGGGCGGAACCGGCGGAGCGTTGCCCGCGACGGCGAGCTCCGGTCTCTCACGTCGCAACAGCACGAACGCGATCGCGGTCAGCGCGACCAGGCCAATTGCACCCGCGCCGAGGTAGCGGAACGAGTCATCCGCCTTCACCTCGCCGTGGTCGAAACGAGAGAGCTCGCTTTGCGCCCGGCTGTTGCTCGGGTTCACCTCCAGCGCGCGGGTGAGCAGGGTGCGATCTGCGATGCCCGCGGCTGCCAATTTTTCTGCTTCGAGCGTCAGACGCAGACTCGTGGCGACCTTTTCGAGATCGCTGCCATGGCCCAAGCGCTCGGCACGCCGCGCGGCTGCGAGAGCCGCAGCCGCATCCTTCGGCGCTGTTTTTTGCGCATATTCGAGATAGGCGGCGGCCAGCTCGTCTCGCTTTTGATAGTCGGGCTCGCGCGTCAGGACTTGGTCGAAGGCCTTGCGCATTGCCTCCAAATCGCCTTTTTGGCGCGCTGCCACGCCGGCATCGAACAACTGCGAGACCTCTGCCGAGCGCAAACGATCGAATTCGGCGAAGAGCTCGCGCGCCGTGCGCTCCCAATTCCAATCGCGTGGCGGCTTCTTTCCAACCACGGTCTCGTACGTGTCGCGCAGCTGCCAAGCGCCGACCTCACCCAGCATGGCAATAGCTTGGCGTGATGCCTCGCGCACTTGCGCTCGCTCGCTATTGGCAAAGGAGACGACGATGCGCGCCGCATCCGGATCGCGCACGCGACCGTAGGCGCGAAGCACGTCCGACAGCACCTGCAGATCGTTGGTCTGAACGGCCTCGCTCGGGATGCCTTTGCCCAAAGCGTCGAGCTCGCGATTGGCCCATTTGGCGATCTTCTCCGCCGGATGACGCTTGGCCTCGATGAGAGCCGGCACCGCGCGATCCCCCAGATCTTCAATCTCCAGTTGCGTGTCGACCCGCAAGAACTCGCCGTATCGCACGTACACGTCGATCAACCCGCGGACTGCCTCTACGTTGCCAATCTGCGCGAGCATGCGGCTGCCCGCGAGCACCGACACCAAATTGCACCAGAGCTTGGAGTGCGGTTCCGCGTGCTCGGCCGTCATTTGCAGGTAGTCCGGCGTCGCGACTTTGCCGTGTTTGCCCTCCGCGCTCTGTTCGTCGCGCGCGTCGCCTCGTCCCTTGTCTCGGATCTTGAGCAGGATTTGTTTGAGGTCGTCGTGATTCGCGCTCTCGGAGATCGAGGCCAGACGAAAGCGAATCGCTGGCACGAGCTTCGCGTCGACTTCTAGCGCCTCGCGTCGCGCGGATTCACGCTCGGATTCGTCGTTCGAGCACAGCTTGCCGAGGCGCGCGTCGAGGTCTTCTAGATCTGCCGGAGCCGGACGTGGCACCTCGAGACTTGGGATTGCCGGCAGCTCCGGCAAATGCTCCGCGCTCTTCGTCGTGGAGTCGGTAGCGTTAGCCACCGTGCTCGATAATAGCGTGCAGGCGAGCGCAAGCGCGCAACGCCGCGCCGAGCGCCACGAGATCGCGCGCTCCTCAGTCGGTGATGCGAAAGTCGGGAAAGTCACCGGTGAAGCTGCGCCAGCGTGTGTCGACGCGATCGACGCGCGCCGCGCTGGGCCCTTTTTGCGCCCAACCATAGAGTTCACGGATGGCCACCTCTTCGCCCTCTGCGACGATCTCGACGGAGCCGTCCGAGCGGTTCTTGACCCAGCCGGTTAGACCGAGCCGGCGTGCCTCGCGTTGCGTCGACGCGCGAAAATAGACGCCTTGCACTCGACCACGAACCATCAACTGAAGCTGCTTCAGAGCCATCTTCATCCTGTCCGCTGCGTGGAACCGTGCGTTCCGAGCGGAGCCGCGCACAGTCTAGCCGAGAGCTTCTCGTTCTGGGCCTAGAGTGCGAGTTTTGCGCGCAAGAGCCGCGATTCCAGCCCGGATCGCGCTCCTTTCGGCGCGCCCAAGTGCCCGTCACCCTTGCGTTCCCGGTACTGAAGCGGACTCCAGTGGCGGCTCGGGACGATTCCCTAGATCTGGGCCGGGGTTTCGTGATTCGATCGCCCGAGTGAGCACCGGGAGCGAAACTTTACAAGGCGCCCCGGATGGACGGCCCTTGGATCCGGTCGAAGCACTTCGCCATGAGCGGCGCGTCTCTGCGGCGCTTCGGGAGGTGGGTGTTGCGCTTGGCACGACGTTCGACCTCGACGACCTGCTCGAGCTGATCTTGAGCAAGCTGACCGAGCTGGTCGAGGCCGATCGGGCCACGCTGTACCTGCTGGATGAGGTCAAAAAGGAGCTCGTCAGCCGGCTCGTGGTCGGGGACAAAGTGCGCTCGATTCGCATGAAGGTGGGTCACGGCATTGCGGGCATCGTAGCCAAGACCGGCAAATCGATCCGCATTCGGGACGCCTACGCCGACCCTCAGTTCGAGCGCGAATGGGACGCGCTCACCGGCTACCGGACCAAGAGCATGCTGGCGGCCCCGCTGAAGAACCACCTGGGCCGGACCATCGGCGTGATTCAGGTGCTGAACAAACAGAGCGGCCACGAGTTCACTAGCGAAGACGAGGCAATTCTATCGACGCTCAGCACGCAGGCCGCGGTTGCCATCGACAACTCGCGCCTATTCTTGTCGCTGATCCAAAAGAACAAGCAGCTTTTGGATACGACCGAGCAGCTCGAGCGGAAGCTGCAAGACTTGTCGCTGCTGTTCGAGCTGGAGCGGCGCACGGCGCGCGCGACCACGCTCGAAGATCTGGCGCGCGCGGTGCTCGGTCAATGTGCCGCAGCCTGTGAGGCGCGCGGTGCGGCGTTGCTCTTGTCGGAGGAGGAATCGGGCGACCTCGTCGAATATGTCTTCGACACCAAGAATGCCGACGCATTGCAACGTATCGGCGTCAAATCGCGGGAAGGCTTCCTAGGCGCG
>DATHOI010000611.1:0-3590 GCA_035485095.1 Polyangiaceae bacterium
TTGAAACGTCGACTGACCGGGCGAACGATCGTCGAGCTGAGTCGACACGGAAAGTACCTGCTCGCCGAGCTCGATGATTCGAATCGTTTGCTGCTTCACCTCGGCATGACAGGTCAACTCTTCTCGTCGGCGGCCACGAGCGTGCGCCTGTTTTCGGCCAAGACGCGCGGCTCACTCGCCCCCGAGGCCTTGCGCGAGTTCAAGGCAGACGGACACACGCACCTGAGCCTGCACTTCCAAGACGGCGGCCCGTCGGTCCTATTTCGCGATGTACGAAAATTCGGCAAAGTAGCGCTGCTCCGCGCTGGTAAGGACGACCCACGGCTCGACAAGCTCGGGGTCGACGCGCTCGTCGCCACCGGTAGCACGCTGTACGAGGCCGCGCGCAAGCGGAAGACCCCGATCAAGACGCTGCTCCTCGATCAAGGCGTGATCGCCGGGATTGGCAACATCTACGCGGACGAGGCGCTCTTTCTGGCCAAGGTTCGCCCCACACGCAGTGCGCGGCGCGTCACCGCGCGCGAGTCCGATGCGATCGTCGCCGCCGCGCAGCGCGTCATGAAGCGCTCGATCGAAACCGGCGGCTCGAGCATCAGCGACTACGTCACGCCGGACGGCTCTGACGGTGGTTACCAAAACGAACGCAAGGTATACGCGCGCAAAGGCGCGCCTTGTCTAGTCTGCGAAACGCCGATTAAGCGCGTGGTGATCGCGACGCGCTCTACTCACTATTGTCCGAATTGTCAGAGCTGATTTTTCTCGGGCGAGCAACACCGCACGAGGTGCGGGGCTGCTGAAAATCCCCTAAGCTCGCGCGCATGAGCGCAGACGAATCCAAGAAGCGTGCGGCCGAAGCCGCGCTCGAGCTCTTGCCCGAGACCGGCATCATCGGCCTGGGTACCGGTTCGACGACGCGCTTCTTCATCGAAGCCGTTGGGGAGCTCGTACGGCGCGGACGCCGCTTCCACGGCGTGCCGACCAGCCAACAGAGCCGAGCGCTCGCCACTCAGTGCGGCATTCCGCTCTTGGACGACGCTGGACCGTGGAACGTCGACCTGTGCGTCGACGGCGCGGATGAAGTCAGCGCCGCCCTCGATCTGATCAAGGGCGGAGGCGGCGCGCACACACGCGAGAAGGTCGTCAATTTCGCGACCAAAACGAACGTCATCATCGTGGACGAGTCCAAGCTCAGTCAGCGGCTCGGCGAGCGGCGCGCGGTCCCGATCGAGGTGCTCGTGTTTGCGCACTTGACCACCGCGCGCGCTCTCGGCAAATTCGGACAGCCCGTACTTCGACTCAACATCAATGGCCTGCCCGTGACCACGGACTCCGGCAACTACATCTACGACGTAGCGGTGCAGCCGCTCAGCGACCCCGAAACGGTCGACCACGCCTTCCGGCAGGTGCCAGGAGTCGTAGAGACGGGCCTGTTCTGCGCTCGCGCAGACTGGGTCATCGTCGCGGAAGCGCACGGAATCCGCAGACTTTCACGGCGATCGTGACGGCCCAGCGCTGCGTGCCCCATTTGGCGCTAAACTCGCCAGCGTGATTTCGCGAAAATCTGTACTCCCCGCGGTCTTCGTTTCGGCTTCACTCGTGCTGCCCTCGATCGCGGCGGCGGCGCCACCTGCGACGTCCTCCACCGCAGCGCAACCGGTGAAACCGAAGAGCGCGCCGCCGAGCGCGGGCGCCGCCACGACGCCGAGCACAACGCCGCCAGCCGCGGCGCCGCCCACTCTGACACCAGCAGCGTCTGCAGCGCCGCCCGCGAAGCCGGTGCTCGCTGCGACACCTGGTACGCTCGCACCGGCGGCACCGAATGCGCCGCCGCCCGCGCCTGGCGCGACGCCTCCGGCGAAGCCCGAAGTCAAGCTTCCGCCGCCGAAGACTCCGCTCGAGGCAGCTCTGCAAGGTGTCGTGATGATCGAGCGCGCCGGCAGGCCGCTCGCGATTGGGACTCTGCTCAACGGCGACGGTCGCATTCTCACTGCCTTGTCGCCATTGACGCACGGCAACCTGCTCGACGCGCGCTACCCCGACGGCCGCGTCGCGCACCTGCGCCTGAGCTACTCGGATCGCGCCTGGGATCTGGCCTTACTCACGCCGGAGGGTGACGCTCGCCACGCGGGGCTCAAGGCCTCGCGTGATACGGAGCCCGCGGCTGGGGCCAAGCTGCACGCGGTCACGTACGCGCGAGACAAAGCGCTCGGCGCCATGGATCAGACCGTGAAAGCCAGGAGCGTGCTGCGCGGCGGCGACAGCGTCGAGCTCGCCGACGCCATCGAGCTCGGTGTAAGCCCGAAGCCAAACGACATCGGCGCACCGCTCGTGAACGACAAGGGGGAAGTGGTCGCGATCGTGGCGCGCGCGTGCTCGCCGAATGACAAGGTGGGCTGCACGCTCGCCGCCTATGGTGCCCCCGTCAGCGCAATTCGCGGCTTTCTGCGCGGCGTGCCGATGCGACACGGTCCGTGGGTTGGCCTCGAGGCCGTCGCATTCGATGCCGGCATTGCGCGCGGTGTGCGCGTGGCGGCAGTTGCGCCCGACGGTCCCGCCGCGAGCGCCGGCCTGCACGCCGGCCCGCCCGGCGTGGCCGACGTCGTCCTCGCCGTGGACGGCACCCCGGTCAGCAGCGCCGAAGCGTTCACGGACGCAGTCGAAAACCACGCCCCGGGCGCGCCCATTCGATTGCTCGTGCTGTCCGACGGGCGCTACCGAGAGGTCGGAGTGGTCGTGCACGAACCGCCAGAGGCGGTCGGCCGTCACGAACGAGTGATTCAGTCGAACACCTGGCCGCGCCCCCCGCGGCCACGGACCGAGCCAAATCCGTACCGCTAATACCCTCCGCCTGCGCGGTTGGCCCGCGCGCTGGATAGCCCCCAAGCGCGCGAAGCGGCCCTAGAACGGCCGACTAATTCCAGGAAATCATTGACAGAAGGGCGCCTGGCCGTGGAAGATCCACGTTCACCCTGCCCGGGCTCGGTCCGGCCCTTCCACGGAAATACTCGCTTGAATCGGCCCCTGCGTATCGAAGTCGCTGGCCAAACGGACGTCGGCCGCAAACGCTCGCACAACGAGGACAACTTCGCGATCATGGCGGAGTACGGGCTGTACGTCGTGGCGGACGGCATGGGCGGGCACGCATCTGGCGAGGTCGCCTCGAAGATGGCGGTCGACACGCTGCAGGAGTTCTTCGCCGCGACGGCGGATGACCCGGAGCGCACCTGGCCGTACAAGATGGACCGCGGCAAGGGCTATGAAGAGAACCGGCTCATCACCGGCATCAAGCTCTGTAATTTACGCATCTACGAGCAAGCGCAACGTAACGCCAAACAACGCGGCATGGGCACGACGCTGGCAGCGCTGTTCGCCGTCGAGGACGGCGTGTACGTCGCGCACGTCGGTGACAGCCGCGTCTATCGCATCCGCGACGGTTCGCTCGAGCAGCTCACCGAGGACCACTCGCTGCTCAACGACTATAAAAAGATGAAGCGGCTGACAGAGGAAGAAATCGCGAACTTCCCCCACAAAAACGTGATCGTGCGCGCGCTCGGCATGAAGGACACGGTCAAGGTCGACACGCGCTTCGA
>DATHOI010000612.1:0-6674 GCA_035485095.1 Polyangiaceae bacterium
GCCGCCTGCACCTGCGGACGCACCATCAGATAGAACGCCGTCACATGCGTGATCATCAATATTGGCACATAGATGATCGGGATCGCATAGGTGGCGCCGAATTCGCCCGCCATCGCGGGAAGGTTGATCTCGATGGCGTGATAATAATTCACGACGAGGTCGATCGCGCCGACCAGGTTGAAGGCGACGACGAAGACCCAGAACAGCGGTCTTACCCTGAAGGAGAGAAGTGCGGCCATCGCCAGCAATCCGGTCGTAAAATCGACATAGGCGGCAAAGGCGCCGAAGTCGTGCGGGAAGTTCGGACCTGTCACGCCGGGAAGCAAGAACACCAGCCCGAAGAAGCGGAAGCTGTGCAAGGTCGCGATGGCGCGCTGCGCTTTGACTCGGCCCAGCGACTTGAGCCAGGGCAGAATGTACGCGCCGAAGCAGAGTAGCCACGCGACATAACCGAGGACGAGATGTATTCCGAAGAGGGGTTCCGTCGACATTTTAGCCTCCGATCAGGTGTTGCTTGACGCGGCCTCGAACAGCGCTGTCCGCATGCCTTGGAATGATGATCATCATGTTATAAACCAATGAGAAAACCGGGCACTTCGGGCTCTGTGCTCCTCAGCGACCTAAGCGACCCTTGGCAGACTCGAGCAGGCGATTCGCGAGCGCCTCATCCTGAACGAGGCGCGCCAATACCACTGCGCCCACCAGCCGCGATGCCGTCGCGAGCGCTTCGTCGCTCAAGGTGCCACTGCTACTCTTCGGGTGAAGCCTGCGCTCCACTCCGCGCAGGAAGCGGGTCGCAGCCTCGGCGAACGCACGCCGCACCGGCCCGTGCTGGCGTGCTCCCTCGATCCCAAGCGCCGCGATCACGCAACCGAGCTCGGGGTGGCGAACGTGATCCAGGGACAGGTACCGAGTGAACGCTTCCGCGGCGGGAGCATCACTCGAGATGGCGCTGTCGGTCGCCGTATGCGCCACTGCCTCCGCGACGAGCTCATCCCGATCCCGGAAATGGACGTAGAAGCCGCCGTGCGTGAGCCCGACCAGCTTCATGAGCTTCGGAATGCTCACAGCGTCGATCCCATCGCGCCGAAGCGCGCGAGACGCCGCTTCGACGATGCGCGTTCGCATGGTCTCGTTGTGTCCGTCGGGATAGCGCATTGAATGACGACCATCATGTTATACCGCGCCGCGCGTTGTCAAGCCTGCAGCCAGTTACCAGATCGGGGCCCGTTTTCGGCTGGAAGCGCGGACTACGCCAGGCTAGCGAGCCAGTCCGCTGCGCTCGTAACCCGAGCTTGTCGTGGGAACACCTTGCCGGTGAGCACGGTGTGCACCTCGGGATCGGTGTCCGCGCACAGGTCGGCGAGCACCGTCAGTTGGTAGTCTTTGTCGGCGGCCTCACGCAGAGTGGAGAGCACGACGCCGCTCGTCGCGATACCACACAGCACGAGGTGCCAGATTTCTCCGGCGCGGAGCACGACCTCGAGGTCGCTCCCCGTGAACGCGCTCACGCGGCGCTTGGTGACCAACACGTCACTACCCTCCAGCGCGATCACCGGTCGCGGGTCGGTGAGGAAAGGCGGGTGCTGTTGTTTCAGACCGCCGAAGGACTGGTTCTGCGCGCTCACCTCTGGCATACCGGGACGGAAGCCGACGACGACATGAATCACCGGAACGGAGTGGCTGCGCGCCGCGCGCACCGCTTCAGTGGCTCGCGCCAGGAAGCCCGCGGGGTCCGGCACGCGCTCGAGGATTCCCGGCTGGATATCCATGACAAGGAGCGCTGAACGGGGGGCTACGTCCGACATGAACCGAGCGTAAAGTATACAAGTCGCTTGCGCAAGTCGCTTGTATAACTCATGCTGACCACTGATTAGATGCGTCAGATGCGCGTGAAGCCCGCTCAATTCCCCAGCCCCGACTCGCTGGCGGTGAGGCTTGCCGTCGCCATCAAACGCCTCCGCGGGCGCCTACGCGAGGCGGCCTGGGCGGGCGAAATCGAGCTGCCGGTCGCGCAGGTGGCCGTGATCAAGCGGCTCCGCATTGACGGGCCCAGCACGGCGTCCGTGCTCGCTGCCGCCGAGCACGTCACCCACCAGGCCATCACGCAGACGCTCGCGGCGCTCAAGCGCGCCGGGCTCGTCCGCTCGGCGGCGGACCCGACTGACGGCCGCAAGAGCGTCATCAGCGTCACGCCCGCGGGTAACCGCTTGTTCGAGTCCGCGATCGTGTCTCGTGACGCTTGGCTGGCACGGGCCATCGGGCACGTCGTCTCCCCGCGCGAACGCGCCGCCCTCGAGAAGTCGATTGAGCTGCTCGAGCGCCTCGCTGATGCAGAGCGTCAGGATTCCTAGGCGCTCGTCATCATGTCTACTTCGACGCCAGTTTCGTCCGCTTCGTCCACCGCTTCGTCCCCCGTTCGCTCGCGCGCTCGGACCGCGCTCGGCAAGACCTTCCAGTCGCTCTCGACCTATAATTTTCGGCTGTTCTTCATCGGGCAGCTGATCTCGAACACGGGCAACCAACTCACGAACGTCGCGCTGATCCTGTTCGTGCTGAAGCTCGGTCACAGCGGGCTTGCCGTCGGGGCCCTGGCCGCATGTCAGTTCGGGCCGTTGGTCGCGCTCTCAGCCTGGGCCGGCGCCGTCGCCGATCGCTCGGACAAGCGCAAAATGTTGCTCGTAACGCAGAGCCTCGAGATGGCTCAATCCATCGCGCTCGCCGTGCTCGCGTTCCTGCCCCATCCGTCGCTCGTCCTTTTGTACGCGATCGGCGTTTTGGGCGGCGTGCTCTTGGCGTTCGACAACCCGCTCCGGCGCTCGTTCGTGCCGGAAATGGTGTCGAAGGACGATCTGCCGAACGCGGTCGTGCTGTACAGCACGATCGTCGCGTTGTCGCAGGTCTCGGGTCCGGCGCTGGCAGGCGCCCTCATCGCGACCGTCGGCTTCGGCTGGTGCTTCGTGCTCGACGCGGTCACCTACCTCGCCGTCATCGCGTGCCTCATCATGATGCGCGAGCGCGAGCTGCACCGGCAGCCGCCGCGAGCGCGCACCGGCCGGGAGGTGCGGGAAGGGCTGCGCTACGTCGCGTCGGTGCCGCGCCTCTGGATCAGCTACGCGATGTTCGCGCTGATCGGGGTCTTCACGTTCAACCTACGCGTCGCGCTGCCGCTGCTCGTGACTGGACCGCTCCACGGCGCCGACGTCGCGTTCACCATGGTCTACGCCACGATGAGCTGCGGAGCCGTGGTCGGCACGCTCGTCGTAGCGCACCGACGGCTCGTGGAGCTGAGGCACGCGGTCACGGCTGCTTTCGCGGTCGGCGGCTCGCTGCTGCTGCTGTCGTTCATGCCGTCGGTGCCGGTGGCCGTGCCCGCAGCGTTTTTGGTGGGCGCGGCGTGCGTGATCTACATGACCGCTTCCACCACCATCGCGCAGGTCGACATTCGGCCTGATATGCACGGCCGCGTGCTCGCGCTCCAGACCGCGCTGATTGGCGGAACAGCGCTGGTGGGTGGGCCCATCGTCGGGCGCCTCGCCGATCTCGCGGGCGGACGCGCGCCAATTGCGATCGGGGGCCTGGTGTGTCTCGCGGCGGCCGGCTTCGGAGAGCTCGGGCGACGGCGCTTTTCGCGCGGCGAGTCTACGGCGCCGGCACGCTGACCGCGGCACCCGAGTAGCTGACGGTTTGATCCGCGGTCGTGCTCTCGGCGAATGCTCTTGCAGTGACGGGCCGCTGTTTGTCATAAAAAATGAGTCGTGACGTTCTTTTACTTCAAGCGCAGGAGCACGGAGCTCCGGCTCGTGGTCGGCTTGGTCGCGAGCCTGCTCGCCGTGGCGTCCCGCGCGAACGCCGCAGACGAGCCGACCGAGCCGACCGTTAGGCTCGAGTACACACTCGACCCCGAGCTCGAAGATTGCGCCAATGAACAGGAATTTCGCGCTCAAACGCGTTCCGAGCTGGGCCGTGATCCGTTCGCGGACAGCGCTTCGGACGAAGTCAGCGTGCGCATCAACAAGCAAGAGCGAGTCATCGAGGGGCGCCTGGTGTGGACTGATGCCCAGGGAACGAGCGAGGGCGAACGCCGTCTCCGCGCTGCGGATGGGAATTGCCGCGAGCTCGTTCGTTCCTTGAGCTTCGCGCTCGCGCTCCAGATCCGTTCGCTCGAAAGCGCGCAGCGCACGGCACGCCCAGCAGCCACGACGCAAAATTCGCCGAGCTTGACCGCGAATCACGAGTCCGTGTCGCAGGCAGCGGCACCCGCGTCGACTTCGCCGCCCGCGTCGACTTCGCCGCGCGCCAATTGGTCGCTAGGCTTTGGCAGCAGCCTGGGTTTCGGGCTGGCGCCGTCGCTGAACACGGGCGGACTGCTCTATGCGGCCGTCGGCTATCGAGCGCTGTCGGTGGAGCTCGACCTCCAGGGCTACTTGCCTGCCCGATTGCAGCGCGCGGATGGCAGTGGCTTTTCGCTGAGCGCGCTCGGGGCGACCTTCGCCGGCTGCGGGCGAATCAAGCCGCTCGCGCTGTGTCCCCTGTTCACCGTCGATCGCTGGCAAGTGTCTGGATTCGGCGTCGACGTGACCCGCACGCCTGCCTCGACGACCGCGCAGCTCGGCGTTCGTGTCGCGCTCGAACCAGCAATTTCGCAGCGATTTTTGCTGCGAATCCGCGCTGATGGCCTGGTCTTGCTCACACCACGCACCGTGCTCTTGAACGACACACCGGCTTGGACGACGCCGCGCGTCGCACTGAATAGCGGAATCGACGTAGGCCTGTTTTTTCCATGACAAATCCGAGCTCGCTGCCTCCACAAACGGCGCGATGGCGATCGATTGGGCCCTGAGCCCGGAGCGGCAGCTCGAGCTCGATCGACGCGGCCAGTGCCTCGACGCATTCCGAAGCGAATTTGACTACTTGTGGCGCACACTGCGCCGGCTCGGCATCAGCGACGGAGACGTCGAGGACGTGCTGCACGAAGTGTTTCTGGTGTTGCATCGCCGCTGGGCCGACTATCGCCCGGCGTTCCCGCTCCGACCGTGGCTATTTGGGATCGCCTTTCGCGTCGCCTCCGCGCACCGGCGGCGGCTCCGGCGCGAAGTACCACACGCTTGGATCGAGCTCGAAGATCTCGGACCACACCCCGATGAGCAAGCGATCCTCGGGCAACGGCGCCAGCTCGTGCTCGCAGCACTCGAACACGTCCCACTCGGTCGGCGCGCGGTGCTGGTGATGCACGACCTCGACGGGGCGCACATGCGCGAGATCGCCGCGACGCTGTCGATCCCACTATTTACCGCTTATTCGCGCTTGCGAAAGGCGCGCCAGGAATTCGAGCTCGCCGCGCGCCGGCTCGAACGCACGGGGGCACCCCGATGAACGACGTCGGCCCTTTGCCGGACGAGATCGCCGCGCTGCTCGCGACCGAACGCGCGATCGCTTCGGTGCCCGCGGAGCGGAGGCATCGGAGTTTGCGCCGCGCAGAATCGGCGCTGGCTCAGGCGACGACCGCCCACCACGTGCAACGCTCGCTCTGGAAATTCGGACGGCTCCTCGCCGCCGCGGCGGTCGTGTTCAGCGCCTTCGCAGTGGCGGCGACCCGAGCGCGAAATCACGCGGCTGGGCGCGCGACGGAAACGAGCGCCGCACCCACCGCGAGCGCCGCACCCACCGCGAGCGCCGCACCAGTGAGCGTCGAGCCAGCGCCAGAGCTGGCACCGAGCACCTCGGTGCCGAGCGCCGCGAGCGTTGAACAGGACGCTCCCGCGCCGCCTGTCGCGTCGAGCGCCGCGCCGGCGCTGCGAACTCGCACGCGGGCGGAAGAACGAAAGCTCGAGCTCACGCTGCTCGAACCCGCACGAGCGGCGCTCGATCGCGCCGATTTTCCTGCCGCATTTCGCGCGATCCACGATCACCAGCAGGCATTTCCGCGCGGCCAGTTGAGCGAAGAGCGCGAGGCGCTGCGCGTGCTCGCCCTGCTCGGCGAGAAGCGAGTCAGCGACGCGCGGGCAGCCGCGAACGCGTTCAGCGCGCGATTTCCGCACAGCGTGCTCACACCGCGCTTGCAAGAAGCTGCGGCGGGCGCCCAGTGATCCCGCGCGGCGCAGCGCTTCTGCTCGGTGCCGTCACCCTCGCGCTGACGGTCGGCTGCGGCAGCGCCGAGCTCGACGCCGGCTTCGATCGACCCGATGACCCCCTGCCCGTCGACGCACACAATCCGCTGATCATCAGCAACGACGGCGCGCGCGACAACTGGCAAGGCGAGCTCGCGGCGGCGCTGGCGAGCTCCGGGCAGCTGCAGCTCCTGGGCATCGTCGTCAATGCGAGCGCGATCTATCCATCACTCAGCGACAATCTCAGCGCTTGGAATGCGCTCGTCAATGCCGCGCGCGCGAGCGGGATGGGCGACATTCCGGATCCGCTAGCGAGCGACAGCGCGCCGCTCACGCGCCCGAGCAGCGGAGCAATCGACGACACCACACCGACCACTTCGGCGGGCGCCGCGTTCATCATCGATGCCTCGGCGCATTTCTCGCAGCCGCTTCTCCCGGTGGTGGTCGCGACGGGCGGACGGCTGACGGATCTGGCAGACGCTTACCTGCTCGATCACTCCGTAACCGCCCGCGTAACCGTCGTCGCATCGGCTGGCCAGACCACGGGCGCGAGCATTTCCACGG
>DATHOI010000613.1:0-4684 GCA_035485095.1 Polyangiaceae bacterium
CGGGGCGCGTTCTTTCTGCGCAACGCCTGCCTGATGGCGCTCGCGCATGTCGTGGTTATCGTTGAGTCTCCGATCCGCAGCGGCGCGCGCAACGCTGCGGCGTACGCCCGGCGCCTGGGGCGTCCGATCTTCGTGGTGGCCGCTCCGCCGTGGCACACCAAGGGGCACGGCTGCCTGGCCGAGCTCCGGCTGGGCGCGCGCGCGCTGAGCTCCACGAAAGATTTGTTCCGCGCGCTCGGCGAGCAGAACCTGCACGCGGTCTCCACCGTCGTCGCGCCCGAACGGCCCACGCTCCCCAAACAAGAAATCCTAAACTTTACGGAGGTATCGACGCCGGAAGCCGCTCGGTCCGCGCTGCTCGCCGCTGTCCGACGCGGCGCAGCATCGGCGGATGAAATCGGGCTCGCGACCGGTCTCTCCGCAGGCCGTGTTTCAGAACTGATCTTGACGCTTCGCCTGGAAGGAGTCTTAGTAACCCACCCATCCGGGCGCTTAGAAATTCATAAGTGATTGATTTGGCTGGGGTTTGTGGCGAGGCCTTGCTTCCGCGGGGTTGCGCGACGCCCGAAGCGTTCGCATTCAGTGTGCCGAAAGGGACGTTCAACCCACCATGGCGAAGACTCTCGTAATCGTCGAATCCCCCGCCAAAGCCAAGACGATCAAGAAGTACTTGGGCGCAGGCTACGAGGTCGTCGCCAGCAAGGGCCACGTCAAAGATCTGCCCAAGAAGATGGGCATCGACGTCGCCAATGGCTTCGAGGAGACGTACGAGGTCATCGAGACCAAGGCCAAGGTGCTGGCCGAGCTGAAGGCCGAGTCCAAGAAGGCCGACGTCCTCTTACTAGCGACCGACCCTGATCGCGAGGGTGAGGCGATTGCGTTTCACATCGCGGAAGAGCTGGCGCGGCCAAAGCTCGAGGTGAAGCGCGTCGAGTTCGAGGAGATCACGAAGAAGGGCGTACAGCGTGGCATCGACTCGCCGCGCGAGCTGGACGCGAATCTGTACAACGCCCAGCGCTGCCGGCGCGTGCTCGATCGCATCGTCGGTTACGACGTGTCCGCGCTGGTTTGGTCGAAGCTTGCGTTCGGGCTCAGCGCGGGCCGGGTGCAGTCCGTCGCGCTTCGGCTCATCGTCGAGAAAGAGCGCGAGATCGAGGCGTTCGTGCCGGAGGAGTATTGGAACGTCGGCGCGACCCTGCGCGGCAAGGCCAAGCAGAACTTTCACTCGCGCCTGGTGAGGGCCGACGGCGAGAAGCTCGAGGTCACGAACGGCGAGCAAGCTGCGGCCGTGAAGGCGGACCTGGATAGCGCCAAATACAAGGTCAAAGGCGTCACCAAGCGCGAGCAGAAGCGCAACGCGCCGGCGCCGTACACGACGAGCAAGCTGCAGCAGGACGCCACGAGCCACCTGCGCTTCCCGACCAAGCGCACGATGAACATCGCGCAGCGCTTGTACGAAGGTATCGACCTCAAGAAGGACGGCGGGCTCGTCGGCCTCATCACTTACATGCGTACCGATTCCGTGCGCATCAGCCCGGACGCCATCATCGAGCTGCGCGAGTACATCAAGACGACCTTCGGCGAGAAGCATCTGCCCGCGAAGGAGAACGTCTTCAAGTCTCGCAAAGACGCGCAAGAGGCGCATGAGGCCATCCGTCCGACGTCGCTCGAGTACACGCCGGAGTCCGTGCAGAAGCATCTGAGTGACGAGCAGTTCAAGTTGTACAAGCTGATTTGGGATCGCTTCGTGGCTTCCCAGATGTCGCAAGCGGTGTACGACCAGACCGGCGTGGACATCGAGGCCGTTCCGGCTCGCAAAGGCGCCGCGCACAAGTCGTTGATGCTTCGCTCTAGCGGCAAGGTGCTGAAGTTCTCCGGTTGGCTGGAGCAATACCAAGCCGCCAAAGGTGAGGAAGCGCCGAAGGAATTTGCGGGTGAAGACGACGCTCGCAGCGATGCCGCGCAGAGCGCTGCTGCTGACCGCGCCGCTCAAGCCGACGACGAAGAGGGCCTCTTGCCCGAGCTGAACGAAGGCGAGACGCTCGAGCTGGTCGAGCCGCCGGGCGTCTTGGCGGAGCAGAAGTTCACTCAGCCGCCGGCGCGCTTCAACGAAGGGTCGCTAGTGCGCGAGCTGGAGAAGCGTGGCATCGGTCGCCCCAGCACGTACGCGGAAATCATCAGCAAGGTGCAGGCGCGCGACTACGTCGAAAAGCTGCCCGGCGGTCAGATGAAGGCTTCGGATCTCGGCAAACGCGTGACCGACGGCTTGGTCTCGACGCACCTGGATTTCATGGAGCCGAGCTTCACCGCGAAGATGGAAGAGGACCTGGACGAAGTTCAGGCGGGCCGCTTGGACCGCGTGAAGCTCCTCGATCGCTTCTACGGCAGCTTCCGCGAGGTGCTCGACCGCGCGAAGAAGAACAAGCGTTGGGCCCCCGAGCCCGAGCCGACCGAGTACAAGTGCGACGACTGCGGCGCGCCGCTCCTGAAGCGCTGGGGAAAAAACGGCTTCTTCCTGAGCTGCGAGACCTATCCGAAGTGCAAATTCACTCGCGATCTGTCCAAGGAAAACGGCGAGCCCGCCGTCGACCGGATGACGGACTACATCTGCGACAAATGCACGAAGCCGATGGTGATCAAGACGGGCCGCTACGGTGAGTTCTTGTCTTGCAGCGGCTACCCCGAGTGCAAGAACGCGAAACCCGTGCCGCTCGGCATGCCGTGCCCGAAGTGCGCCGGTGACATCATCGAGATCCGATCGAAGAAGAAGGGCTCGCGTCCGTTCTACGGCTGCGCCAACTATCCGAAGTGCGACTTCAAAGTCTGGCAGAAGCCGGTCAACGAACCGTGCCCGCAATGCAATCATCCTTTCCTCGTGATCGGTGGCGGTGCCAAGAACCCGAAGCTGATGTGCGGCAAGGGGCCGAAGGAGTGTGATTATTCGCGCCCCATCGACGAGCCCGGGCCGGCGGAGCTGGCTGCCGCGGAAATTGCGGCGAGCGCTCCAGATCCGGATGCGACCGAACCGAAGGGCAAACGTCGCGCGGCTGCTGCCTCGGTTTCGCCGTGACAGCAAGCCCTGTCGTCACCATCATCGGCGCTGGGCTCGCGGGATCAGAGGCGGCGCTCAGCTTGGCAGAGCGCGGCATTCGAGTGCGCTTGCTCGAACAAAAACCGACCGCTAAGACTCCCGCGCAAGTCAGCGAGAACTTCTGCGAGCTCGTGTGCTCGAACTCGTTTCGCGGAGCGGCGCTGTCGAACGCGGTGGGTCTGCTCAAGGAGGAGATGCGTCGCGTGGGTTCGCACGTCATGCGCGCCGCTGATGCCACGACCGTCCCGGCGGGCGGCGCTTTGGCGGTCGACCGCGAGCGCTTCTCGGCCGAGGTCACGGCGCGCCTGCGCGCTCACCCGCTGATTCAGATCGAAACAGGAGTCGTCGAGCGCTTGCCCGCGGAGCGGCCGTTGATTGTTGCCACTGGGCCGCTCACGGGCGACGCGCTCGCGGCGGACATCGCGCTGCGCGTGGGCCAATCGGCCTTGGCTTACTACGACGCGATCAGTCCCATCGTCAGTGCCGAGTCGATCGATTGGGACCAGGTATTTCAGGCGTCGCGCTGGGACAAGGGCTCGAGTGAAGAAGACCGCACCGCGTACGTAAACTGCCCGCTCAATGAAGAGCAGTACAGGAATTTCGTGAGCGAGGTGCGCGCCGCGCGCAAGGTCGAGCCGCAATCCTTCGAGGACGTGCGCTATTTCGAGGGTTGTTTACCGATCGAGGTGATGGCGGAGCGCGGTGAGCGCACGCTCGCGTTCGGTCCGATGAAGCCCGTGGGTCTCACCGATCCGAAGACGGGTCGCTGGCCTCACGCTGTCGTGCAGCTCCGCAAAGAGGACGAAGCGGGCACCGCCTACAATTTGGTCGGCTTTCAAACCAAGATGGCGTGGGGCGAGCAAGACCGAATCTTCCGCATGATTCCCGGTCTCGCGCAGGCCGAGTTTTATCGCTATGGCGCCGTGCATCGGAATACGTTTCTCAACGCGCCGAAATTGCTCGACGGCACGATGCAGTTGCAGGGCGAACCGGGCCTATATTTCGCCGGACAGATCGCGGGCACCGAGGGCTATGTCGAAGGCGCGGCGGGCGGTCTCTTGTGCGCGTTGTTCGTCGCCGATCGGGTGCGAGGTCGTGAGCCCGTGCCGCCACCGCTGACGACGGCACTCGGCGGCTTGCTTACGCATTTGAAGCGCAACGCGGACGACTACCAGCCATCGAATATTACCTTCTCCCACATTGCCGCATGGGAGGGGACTCGCCTGAAGAAGCGCGAGAAGTACGAGGCGATGGCGTCGCGCGCGTTACAGGATCTTGCTGCTTGGCTCTCGGCGCGGGCGACCGCTCTCGACGCGCCGACGGCTGGCGTCGCCTGAACGGCCGGACGCGGGTCGGTTTCGTCAGGGTAACCGAGGCAATCACTCCGCGGAGTTGCGCGCGGACTCCGCGGCTAACCTGCGAATATCCGGGCGCTTTCGTCAGCTTTTGCGAGCGTGTGAAGGCGGTGTTACGTTGATATTCGGCATTACTGCCACGTCACCCTAGGATTTCCGCCGTGTTGGCACTCGAATCCCTCGTTACGCGGGTACAGAGCTACCATCCGTCAGCCGACCTCGAGCTGATTCGGCGGGC
>DATHOI010000614.1:0-9297 GCA_035485095.1 Polyangiaceae bacterium
ACGTCGGGGACCGGCGGTAAAGGCGGGACATCAGGGACGGGCGGAAGTTTGGGAACCGGCGGCAAAGGTGGTGCGGGTGCGGGCGGCGGCGGAGCCTCGAGCACGGGTGGTGCGGGCAGCGGCGGAATGGGCGGAGGCGTCAGCACTGGGCCGTGCAATGCGATCACGCAACGGGGGACCTCAGTCAGTGCGACCGAAGGAACAGGAGCTGCGCCTACAGCTAGCCACGGCACAATCGTCGCGGGAACGTACGTCCAAACCTCGGTGGTGGCCTATGGCCTTCCCACGACGGAGTTTACTTCGGGGAGCTCGACGCTCGAGATCTCTGTGTCCGGCGGAAACGCTACGATTCAGGAGTTGGACAGCGCTCCCATCGAGACTCCTGCATCGGACGTAACGTCCACCCAGCATCTGAATCCTGGCACGCCAACCGCCTTCTTTTTCTCTTGCGAGTATCCGGATCCGGGCCAGGTGCTGAATACAGACCTGGCCGTTGACTACACAGCGACGGCGACGACGTTCGTGCTTTATTACACCCTCGGCACCAACATGTATGCCGTTTCGACGTTCACGAAATTGTGAGTCGCGCACAGCGCTGAGTCGCCACGCCCCGATCAATGACGCGCCGCTTGGTCGCGCGCCTATTGCGCTAGGAACTGAGCAAGATTCGAGTACCACGTCCCTCCGTTCGGTATGTTGGTCGGTACCAAGAACGGATCCTCATCGGGCCACACCGCGACCTGCGTGAAACCTATGGCCGCGATGTCCGCGAGCGCTTTGGGCAGGAACGGATTGGCGCCGGTGCCGTTGCTGCCGTCAATCAAGCCAATGCTGACGACGGTCGTCGACGAGATGTCGCACATCAAGCCGAGCTGCACCCCGAAGTAGTTCGTCGGGTCCGGGGCGCAATCGACGTTGCCCGACGTCGCGCCGGTACACGTGGTCGGGGCGGTGCCTTCGCCTCCCGCATAGTCCTCGATGATCGCGGCATCGACGGCGGGTCCGATCTTCGTCAGATCGATTCCGTCGGCCCCGCACTGCTTGATGTACCAGCCGCCGATGTCGACGGTCAGGAGCAGGTTCTTCGCGTGGAGGGCTGCTTTGGCCAGAGTGAGGAAACTTACGTATTCTTCGCTGTTGATGCTGTTGGGCTCCCAATCGATGTTCCAACCGTCGTAAGCGTTCGCCTGCGCTTCCGTCACCATCCAAGTGATAAAGGTGTTCTGCGCATTGGAGTCCCCGAGGAAGGTCGTGTAGTTCGTGCTGCCACCGTAGATCAGCGGGATGAGCTTCATTCCGGCGCCATGAATCTGCGTTGCGACCTGCGCGATCGACAAGCCGTCGAAGGTGGTGCCGCTGATCGACGGCGTGCCGGAAGTATTCATCGTATAAAAGTCCGGGCTGACCTCCGTGAAAGCCTTGGGCGTGGTGGTCGTGATCGCCTTGATATTCTGTGCGAAGTTGTTCAGATACGTCGGCACCCAGACGAGCACCTGCCTGCCACTGGGAGCCGACGCTCCTCCCGCTCCGCCGTTGGCCGCCGCAGTGCCCCCCATTCCTGCATTGCCCCCACCGGAGCTCGAGCCAGCCGCGCCGCTGGTCGAGCCTGCATCGCCGCTGCCCGAGCCAGCAGCGCCGCCGCTCGATCCGCCTGCTGAGCTGCCGCCGAAGCCTCCGGTGAACGCGCCACTAGAACCGCTCGATCCACTCGGCCCGCTGCTCGAGCCGGAGCTCCCGCCGCTCGAGCCTCCGCCGGACGAGGCGCCCTTCTCATCAGATGGCATGTTCTGCGCCCCATTGCTGGTGCAGCCCGCAGCGAGCGCGCACGCAAACCCGAGCGATTGGGCGACAGCGGAGCGCAGAACCGCTGCAACGAGCGACGGACGAGCTCTTCGGCTTCTCATGGTTGGATCACGCGATGCAGAGTGCGTGCCACTGTCTTCCAGATCTCCAATATTGCAGACAGCAATAGGAGTGTCCTTGTCGAGTGCCCGCTGGCGTGGTCGCGTCAGGCGACGGATCGCGCCCCCCGTTACGCCGCTTGTCGCGACAATCTGCCGGCCATTGAGGACCATGTGAGAACGAAGTCGGCTCCCTCGGGGCCGGCTGCTGATGACCGACACGAACGCCGGGTGCGCAGCTTTCGTAGCCTGGGTACACCCATGTTCTGGGAGTAAGGCATCCAGGTCGAACTATCGAAGCGCGCCCAGCGGGCTGTCACGCGAATCGACGCACGCTAGCGAAAACACGCCGATCACTCGAGTGTTTTTTCGAGGAGATGCTGGAAGTGGTCGAGCCCCTCGACACGGTCAGCAATCCCGGCACGCCTTGCCCGACGAACAGGCGACCGCAGCTCAAGCGCATGTTGCTCGAAGAAACGAAGTGCCACGTGTACTTCGTGGGCGACGAACGCAAACAGCGGATCGTGTTTGGCGACTGAGGGGTACGCAGCATTGCCGGCCAATTGATGCAGATGTCGTGGCGGCTGTGCCAGCATGCGCCATGTGCTTTCGGCGCTCGAAACGCGGCCGCGAATTCTCCGCGGGATCTGGTCCGGCGGCGGAGTGCTCTGCGGGCACGCATGTTGCTCAGCCGGACGGCTGAGCCCACATGGAACACCGAACATCATCGCTCGCTACCATCGTTGCCGTGCTGCTCTTTGCTTGCAACGGCACCACGTCATCATCCGCAGCGACTGGCGCGGGCGGGGCCGGTTCAGGCGGGACCGCGAGCTCGCCTGTGCTGAATGCCTCTGGTGGCGCTGCGGGAAAGGGCGGTGCTTCTGGAGGCTCCGACGCCGATCCGATCAGCATGGGCGCGGCCGACGCGGTTGCTGGGGCCGAGCAAGGAGGAAATGTCGGCAGTGGTGGAAGCGGGGGTAGCGGCGGCGCTCGGGGCCGCTACGCATGCCCCGGTGTATTGGGCGGGGCGGGCACGTTTGGTGAGGTGGCCTCAGGGGGAGTCGGCGGAGCGCTCAGTTGCAGCGTGGGCCAAGAGTATTGCGAGTTCGAAGCGTATGCCGGAGAGAGCGGCCAAGCCCCAGGCGGCATTCCCTTCTGCATCGACTTCACGGCCTCGGCGCCGGCATGTGCCGATACACCGAATTGCGCGTGCCTCTGTTCGCACGGAATCACCTGCGACGAGCCGTGCTCCTGCACTGACGTCGAGGGGCTTGCAGTCGTTTACTGTCAGGGAATGTGAGCTGAGCGATCTACTCGGGTGGACGCGATGGGCTAGTCGCGCTTCTGGCAGACGAAGTTGAAGACTCGGTCGTAGCGCTGCGTCACGTACAAGACCCCGAAGCGATCGGTCTGCTCAACTTTGGGCAGCCGGTGCAAACCCTCCGTCAATGCGGCTCGCGGAGCGCGCGTTGCTTCGGTAGGTACCTGAGGTTCGAATCCCTCCTCCGCGCGTCGCGTCGGAGTTTCAGCGCCGGAATTCGAATCGAGAACTTGTTGCGGAGAGGGAGGGATTCGAACCCTCGGTAGGATTTCTCCTACGTCCGCTTAGCAAGCGGGTACCTTCGGCCACTCGGTCACCTCTCCAGTACGGTTTCCAGAGCCTTGGAGGGCGAGAACCTAGCCGCAGCGGCTGGGCCGTCAAGCACGATCGGAGGGGCCTGAAATTCGCGGGATTTTGGGGTTGTTTCGCGCGCTGGTCACCCGTTCGCGAGGCGCTCGGGACGACAGCGCGCTAGGCTCGGGGCGTGTTGCTTGGTCGTCCTGATGTGCCCCGCCCTTCGGCTGCTGCGTCCGACAAGGCGCGCTTGCTCTTGGAGCGCGCGCTCGGTCCGTCGAAGGTGCTCACCGATCCGGACGCCTGCGAGCGCTACCTGCGTGACGAATCGGAGGCGCTCGGCGTCGTGCCGGACGCGGTCGTGCTCGCGGAAAACGCGGACGACGTCTTGGCTGCGTTGCGCGTCGCGCGGGAGGCAGAAGTGCCCATCACGCCGCGCTCTGGTGGTACAGGGCGCACCGGAGGCTCAGTGCCCGTGGCCGGCGGCATCGTGCTCTCGACGCTGGGCATGAAGTCGATCAAAGAGATCGATCAGCGCGAAGGCCTCGCGGTCGTCGAGCCGGGTGTGATCTTGGCGGATCTACACGCCGCAGTGGAAGCCGAAGGTTGGTTTTATCCGCCCGATCCGAATTCGCTCGCGTCGTGCGCGCTCGG
The DNA here is from genome assembly GCA_035485095.1 of Polyangiaceae bacterium. GTDB lineage: Bacteria > Myxococcota_A > Polyangia > Polyangiales > Polyangiaceae > PMG-095. The sequence goes on from DATHOI010000614.1 coordinate 4,171, forward strand.
CGGCAACATCGCCGAGAATGCAGGTGGCCCGCGCGCATTCAAATACGGCGTCACGCGCGACTACGTGCTCGGCGTGGACGCGTTCTTGATCGGCGGACAGCGCATTCATGCCGGGCGCCGCACGATGAAAGGCGTCACGGGCTACGACGTGACGGGGCTGCTCGTCGGCAGCGAAGGCACCCTCGCGGTCTTCGGTGACATCACGCTCCAGCTGATCCCGAAGCCCGAGAGCGTGATGACGCTGATGACACTATTTTCGAACGTGCGCGACGCCAGCGCAGCCGTTCAGGAGATCATCGCGCGCGGGCTAGTTCCGCGCTGTATCGAGCTGCTCGACGCAACCACGCTCGAAGCCATGAGAAGCGCCGGCAACGCAATCGACGCGCGCGCCGGCGCGATGCTGATCATGGAAGTGGACGGCGATGAAGCCGCCTGTGAACGCCAAGCCGAGCGCGTGTCGGACGCCTGCGAAACTGGCAAAGTACTCGAAGTGCTCGTGGCACAGGACGCCGCGCAGCGCGAAAAGTTGTGGGCCGCGCGCCGTCAGATGAGCCATGCCGTGCGCAAGCTCAGCAAGAAAAAACTCAGCGAGGACATCGTCGTGCCTCGCATGCAAATCGGCACTCTGCTCGATCGCGTTGCCGAAACGAGCGAGAAGACCGGCGTGCGCTCGCTCACCTACGGGCACGCTGGCGACGGCAACCTGCACGTCAATTTCTTATGGAACGAAGAGCACGAAGTGCCTGCGGTCGAACGGGCGATCGAAAGCTTGTTCCACAACGTGATCGCGCTCGGCGGCACGCTCAGCGGCGAGCACGGCATCGGCGTGTTGAAGGCGCCGTACCTCGAGCTCGAGCAATCCCCCGAGCTCATTACGCTGCAACGCGATCTGAAGCGTGTCTTCGATCCGCAGAATCTGCTGAACCCCGGGAAGATCTTCCCCGCGGGGAGTCACCGCGCCTGCTGACGCGATTTGCCAAATTGACAGCCCGTTGGGCGCGGCGGCCACGCTGCGCGTCAATTTGACCGGCCGTCGCCCGCGCCACCTACGCGAGAGCAGCCACTTTTACGGTTAATTCGCGAGTTGGGAAGTGGCACCGCCCTTGCAACGTAGCAGCGTCGTCATGAATCGTCGTCGCTCTCGCTCTCACTCACGTGGTGTCACTCCGATCGGAGCCGCCCTCGTCGTCTTCGTTTTCGGCGCCGGCGCGTCGTGCTTGTGGTGGGCCCAGAGCGCAAACGCCGCACGCGACGCGCAGAGCTCGTCGCGCACTGACGCGGGCCAGATCCAAGCCGCGGCGGAGAGCTTCCGCGCGCAGCACAGCGACGGTTGTCCAACTTTGACCGAGCTCGCCGAAGAGCGCTTCTTGAGCGAGGACGCGCGCCAAGACGACGCCTGGGGCAATCGCTTCCACGTGCGCTGTGACGACGACCAAATCGTGGTCAGCTCCGCCGGCCCCGACGGCGTGCTCAATACCGCCGACGACATCCGCGTCCCACGCTGACCGAGACTCGCTGACCTGTCGGCCGAAAACCCCGGGCCGTGGGCGCACGCGAAATCCAAATCCAAGGCCGGTCCGTATTGTCCTCAGGCAAACCCCTGAGCACTCGGCGAAGGCTCTCATGACACGAATCGATCTGGCGGCGATCGGCGGACCCGCAATCACGCGCTCCTATCGGATCGGTGACGTAGCGCGCTTCGTCGGCGTGTCGACGCACGCGCTACGCGCTTGGGAACGCCGTTACGGCACGGTCGAGCCGCAGCGCACCCCAGGTGGCAGTCGCTTGTACGACGCCGCGCAAATCGAGCGTCTGAAAACCCTGAAAGAGCTCACCGACTACGGTCACTCGATTGGCGAAGTGGCGCGGCTCTCGCTCATCGACTTGAAACGTTTGCTGGCAGCGACGCTGGAGCTCTCGCAGAGTCGTTGACGCGGTTGACGCGATAGTCGTTCCGGCGTTTTCCGTGGCCGCGCGTCAAAGTGTGGTCACTCGCGCGCGTAGACGCTAGCCTCGCGGCGTGCGCTCTCGCCGCAAACCGTTGTTCCTGCCGCCGGGCGCTCCGCTCACGTTTCCGGATCCTGCCGCGAGCGACGACGAAGGACTGCTCGCCATCGGCGGGGATCTGACGCCGGAGCGGTTGCTCTTCGCCTACGAACGCGGCGTCTTTCCTTGGTACGACGAGGGACTGCCGCCCATGTGGTGGTGCCCGAACCCACGCGCAGTGATGGACGCGGAGCACCTGCACGTGTCGCGCAGCTTGCGCCGCGTGCTGCGCTCGGGCCGTTTCAGCGTCAGCTTCGATCGAGCGTTCCGCGACGTGATGCTCGAATGCGGGCGCGAGCGCGAGTCGGGGACCTGGATTCTGCCCGAGATGGTGGACGCATACTGTGCACTGCACGAGCTCGGTCACGCGCACAGCGTCGAGGTGTGGCACGACGCCGTGCTCGTGGGCGGCTTGTACGGCGTTCAGCGCGGCGCGCTGTTTGCCGCAGAGAGCATGTTTCACCGGCTGCGCGACGCCTCCAAGGTCGCGCTCGCCTGCGCCGTCGAGCGGTTATTCGCCGAGGGCATCAGCGTGTTCGACGTTCAGTTCCTGACTCCGCACCTCGCGTCGCTGGGGGCCTATGAGATCCCTCGCTCGGACTACCTCGAGCGTGCCGCTCGCGCTGTAAACACGCCGGTCACCTTCGCGGGTAGCGCATGGGCGAGCGCGTTTAGCTGATGAACCCGCGCCTTGGGGCGCCGGGCGGCACTGTAAATCCGGGCCAGATCCGGAGAGCCTCTTGCCTTCAGGAACGGCGCAGTTGATTCTACCCGCTGAGGGTAACTTCGACTTCCCATGACCTTGATCAAAGAACTGCCTGCCGTCCTGTCCCGTCCAACCAAGTCGCAGCGCGCGCGCTGGTTGAGCCTGCCTGTCGCGTTGCTCATCGCCACCACTGCCACGGCAGCCTGGGCGGACGACGTACCGATCAGTGATGCCGCCCGTCAACACTTTCAGGCCGGCGTGAATCTGCTGCAAGACCCGGATGGCGCGCGCTACGCCGAAGCGTATCGCGAGTTCCAAACGGCCTACGCGGATTCGCCTTCTTGGAAGATTTTGAGCAACCTCGGCATCACGGCGCTCAAGCTCGAGCGCGACGGTGAAGCCGCCGACGCGTTCACGAAGTACCTCGCTGAAGGCGGCACGCAGATCGAGGCCGATGAGCGCGCGCAGGTCGAGCGCGATCTGCAGACGTTGCAGGCCGGCTTGGTGAAGATCACCATCGACTCCGACCCTCCGGGCGCCCTGATCACCGACGAGCGCGTGCCGAACGCGGGCGGCACGGTGGTCAATCGCTACGGTCCATTGTCGGCTGCGGTGTTGGTCGGCATTCGCGGTGGCCATCACCGCATGACGGCCTCGGCCTCCGGCTATAAAGACAGCGTTTGGGAGTTCGACACGCCGAGCCAAGGCGACACACACAGCTTCAAGCTCGAGAAGGTGGAAGTCGGGCCAGCCACGAACCCGGGCGGCCCGGATACGGGGAACCAGCCGCCTTCGTCCGGCGCAAAACACCCCGTACCTGCCGGCGTGTTCGTCGGTGTTGCGGTCACCGGAGCGCTCGCGGTCGGCGGCGCCGTCGTCGGCGTATTGGCCCTGGGCAAACACAGTGACTTCAACACCGCCAATGCGAACATCACGAACGTGAATGATCAAAACCACGCGAACTCGCTCAGAAAGAGCGGCCAAACGCTGAACCTGGTCGCTGACGGCTGCTTCGCCGGCGCCATCGTCGCCGCGGGCGTCACTGCCGCGCTCTTCTTCACGCGCCCCTCGAGTGAACAGCCCGCAGCTCGCACCTGGCAGCTCAGCCCCGCCATCGCCTCCAACGGCGGCGGCTTGTTCCTGAGCGGCACGTTCCACTGAGCTCATCGCGCGCACCTCGCTAACCTGAGGGCGAGACACGTACGGGCACGCGCGGCGACATTGCGCCGACCGGCGCCGCGCCGATTTCGCGACAAACGGGTTTTTTTTCAAATCTGAAGTTTAGACTTCAACATCAGATTTGAAATGAAATGGCCCGCGCAAACCGCGCAAACCGCGCAAACCGCGCAAACCGCGCAAACCGCGCAAACCGCGCAAACCGCGCGCCCCCTTGCGGCGCTAGGCGAAGGCCCGCAACGCGTCGCCGAAGGCTACGCCGATGATGGGCGCGCAGCGTGCCCATCAACCCTCCAACGCAAGCCCGGACAACTGAACAAATAGCAACCATTTCAAGCACTTCAACGAACCCGCGAATTCCGACCGAATTAGTGCTAGATCAGCCGCCCCGATGAACGCCGTCGACACTTCTCCCGACCGCGCGCTCGAGTTCCGGCTGAGTCATCTTCGCCAACTCGAGGCCGAAAGCATCCACATCATTCGCGAGGTGGCCGCCGAGTTTCAAAACCCGGTGATGCTCTATTCGATCGGCAAAGACTCGTCGGTGATGGTGCAGTTGGCGCGCAAGGCCTTCCACCCGGGGAAATTGCCCTTCCCGCTCTTGCACATCGACACGACTTGGAAGTTTCGCGAAATGATCGAGTTCCGCGATCGTTTTACCAAGGAGCACGACCTGAATCTGATCGTGCACACCAACAAGGAGGGCGTCGAAGAGGGCATCAATCCCTTCGATCACGGCAGCTCCAAGTATACGACGATCATGAAGACGCACGCGCTCCTGCAGGCGCTGCACAACGGCAGTTACGACGCCGCGTTCGGTGGCGCGCGCCGCGATGAAGAGCGCTCACGCGCAAAAGAGCGCATCTACTCCTTCCGCGACCGCTACGGCCAATGGGACCCGAAGAATCAGCGGCCCGAGCTGTGGAACCTGTACAACGGCAAGCTCACCAAAGGTGAGAGCATCCGCGCGTTCCCGCTCTCGAATTGGACCGAGCTCGATATCTGGCTCTACATTTACCTGGAGAGCATTCCGATTGTGCCGCTCTACTTCGCCAAAGAGCGCCCCGTCGTGGAGCGCAACGGCACGCTGCTGATGGTCGACGACGACCGTTTGCCGCTCAATCCAGGCGAGAAACCGCGCATGGAGAAAGTGCGCTTCCGCACCCTCGGCTGTTATCCGCTGACGGGCGCGTTGCCGT
>DATHOI010000615.1:0-2054 GCA_035485095.1 Polyangiaceae bacterium
GAGCTCATCGCGGACGCGCTCGTGCAAGAAATAGTCGTTGGGGTTTTGCAGCAGCAGCGCCACCCTGCCTGACCGCTCGATCTTTCCCCGCGTCGGGGCTACCAAGCCAGCCGCATGGCGTAGCAGCGTGGACTTGCCGGCCCCGTTGCGGCCCATCAGCGCGACCCGCTCTCCCGGGAGGATCGTGAGATCTACGCCACGCAGGATCGCCGGTCCGCGAGGGATCTCACACCACACACTGTGCAGCGCTAGCGCGGACGTGACGAGAGCTTCTCCCCTATCTCGTCTCGTGAACCGTCCGCGCAACCCCGCAACCCGTAGATGAGCGTCGATTGTGCCCGCGCCAATGAATGCCTCGCCGCCGCGCGCTTGCGTACGGCTCGGCGCCTGCCCATCTGACGGTTCTGGCTCCTCTGGCAACAATCCGTCGCGGCGGAGAGAGGCACGCGCCTGCTTGACACCAACCGGCGGAGGGCTGATGCCGGCGAGCGCGAACAACTTCGCCCCCGGCGTCTGCAGCGAAGGCTCATGCTCAGCGGCGAAATGCAAGAACGAGCTTGGCGAGCCGTCGTGGACGACCGCGCCACCCTCGAGCGCGATCACACGATCTGCCGCCGACAGACAGCGCTCCAAGCGATGCTCTGAGAGCAGGATCGTCGTGTCCCACTCCTGGTTGAGCCGGCGCAGCAGGCCAATCAGCTCGTCGCCTGCGACGGGATCGAGCTGGGATGTGGGCTCGTCCAACAAGACCACGCGTGGACGACCGACAAGCGCCGCACCGAGTGCCACGCGCTGCTTCTCCCCACCGGAGAGGTCGTGAGTGGAGCGCTCAAGTAGGTGATCGATGCCGAGCGCGAGCGCGACCTCCTCGACGGCACGCGCGACAGCCGTGGCACCGTGACCGCGGCTCTCCATCGCCAAAGCCAGCTCAGCGCGCACCGAGCTCATCACCAGCTGTGTCTCGGAGTCACCCTGCAGCACGCCGATATGGGCGCCCAGTTGCGCCGGCGGGTGCTCGCGCGTGTCCATGCCCGCGACGCTGACGCTGCCGGCGAACGTGCCGCCGTGAAAGTGCGGGACAAGGCCGCAAGCAGCGCGTAGCAGCGTCGACTTACCCTGCCCGGAGCGCCCGGCTAGCAGGCACAGCTCACCCTGCTCGAGCTCCAGTGTCACACCCCGCAAAGCAGGCGCGGAACTTTCGGGATAGGCGTAGGTGACCTGCGAGAACGCAACAACGGATCTCAAAATTCAATCCCCCTGCGGTCAGCGAATGGCAATAGGACAGCCACAGGCAGCGCCAGACACAACACGAAAGTCGCTGTCGATACCGGCATTTTCAGAAGCGGGTAGGCATTGAACGGCGCGGCTCCCGTCAGTTGCCCGAATAGTGCGAGCGCGAACACGCATGCGGCGGAGAAGGCAAACGCGCGGTCATGGCGCGAGAAGGGACGACGCGGAGCTCGGCTGCCTGTACGCGGGCCCGCGGCAAAGCCACGCAGCTCGAGCGTGGCGGCCACGTCCATCGAGCGATCGAGCGAGGAGCCAACGATCGCGCTCAAAAGTCTCACGCGTGCGCGTGTGCCCGTGACGCCGCCGCCTGGGCGCGTGCGCTGTGCCTCGGCCAATCGCTGCGAATCGGCCGACAGCACGCCGATCATGCGCGTGGCAAGCGAAGCGGTGAGCGCGGAGCGAAACGAGTGGCGGCGAAACACAGCCAACAACTCGTCTGGATCGATCGCGAGGCTGGCGAGCGTCGTGACGAGCATCAGCAAACCGACCTTCAGTGCGATCACGGCTCCATATACGAGCGCCTCGACCGTCAAGTCGCCCTGACCGAAGGGCCCGAGATCGCCGAGACGCGCGAACACGGTCAGACCTTCGTGGTAGACGAGCACGTTGATGAGCACGATCGGGATCGCCACGATCAGCGCGGTGCGCAGCATGCGCGCAAGCTCGCGGCGCAGCCCGGCGCCGGCGCCCGCGCCGAGCACGCCGATCAAAAGCGCTCCCAGCACCATCGGGCTTTCGCTGAGCAGCGTCGCGGCGATCAGCGC
>DATHOI010000616.1:0-9847 GCA_035485095.1 Polyangiaceae bacterium
GAGCGCGCTGTCGGTGGGCTTGGCGGCGGACGGGTCGATGCAGATCCTTTCCAACCAACCGAGCCCCGGTAGCGACGTGACCCAGTATCTGACGGGTGGCTCGCTCGCCGGCATCAAGCAGGCACGAGACGGCGACATCGCTTCGGTGTCCGCGCAGCTCGATCAATTCGCGTTCGACGTTGCCTCCGCCGTCAACACGCAGCACGCGGCGGGTTACGGCTCGGATGGCAGCACAGGGAACAACTTGTTCGACATCCCCCCGACCGCAACCGGCGCGGCTCGCGCGATCTCGCTCTCAGCGGACGTCGCGGGTCATCCGGAGCGGGTCGCGGCGGCGTCTTCTGCCGCGACGACGCCGGGCGGCTCGGACAACGCTGCCGCGCTGAGCGGCCTGTCCACTCAAACCATCGCTTCTGGGAACACTGAAACCGCCTCCGACGCGTACGGGGATCTCGTGGGCAACGTCGGTGAGCTACGAGCCAGCAGCCAGCGCAACGTGACCACTCAGACCGCTGTTCAACAGCAAGCTCAAACGATGCAGCAGTCGCTGAGCGGCGTGTCACTCGACGACGAGATGGTTGCGCTCACCAAATACCAGAATGCCTACGGCGCGGCGTCCAAAGTACTAAACACCGTGGATCAGATGATGAGTGATCTGATGAACGCTGTCGGGAGGTAACCATGAGAGTAACGGATGGTATGCGTTACACGATGGCCACTCAGAACCTGAGTGCGCTCTCATCACGCCAGCTGTCGGTCGCGCAGCAGGCGCAAACCGGACTGCGCGTAAACGCCCCTTCGGACGACCCCATCGCCGCGGCACAATTGGCGCGCCTGGCCTCCGTGCAAACTCAGATCTCCGCGCGACAGAGCACCATCAGCTCGGTGCGCGGTGACGCGGAGCTCTCCGAATCCTCACTTCAAGAGGCGTCGGATTTGATGGCGCGCGCCAAGGAGCTCGCTACTCAGGGCGCAAACGGTAGTCTCGACTCCTCGGATCGCGCGATCATCGCCACGCAGGTGAAGGACATACTCGATCAACTCGTGGCTCTCGGGAACACCAAGGGCTCGACGGGTTACCTCTTCGGGGGCACCCAAACCGGGGCCGCTCCGTTCTCGGCCACCGGCGCCTTTTCCGGTGATGATGGCCAGCACGTCGTGGACATCGGCAACTCGACGCCAACTGCGGTGAATTCCAGCGGCGCGCAAGCGTTTACGGCGGCGGGCGGGCGCGACGTCTTCGGCGACGTCAACGCTTTGTACACCGCGCTGAGCAACAACGACACCGCGGGAATTACCGCTAGTTTGACGAACCTCGACACTTCGCGCGCGCAGATCTCACAGGCCGAAGCCAACGCCGGCACGATCATCAACAAGCTCGACGCGAGCACGTCCGTGCTCAGCGCCGCCAGCCTCGACTCGCAGCAGCAGAGTCAAACCCTAGGCGCGGTCGACGCCGCCTCGGCCTATTCGAACCTCACCGCCTTGAACAATGCCCTGACTCGGTCTGCCTCCGTCGCACAGCAGATCCTGAGTGTCGAGTCGTTCAAGAGCTCGTAGCTCGAAGTCTCGCCCTGATACGCGGCTGGCATAGCCCCTGCATCGCTCAGCTCGATGCTGATCATCACCCGCCACAAGGGCCAACGCATCGCCATTGGCAACGACGTCGAGATCGTCGTCACGGAGATCTCACGGAGCGGCGTCAAACTCGGCATCGTCGCGCCCTCTTCACTCAGCATTTTGCGCGGCGAAGTGCGCGAGGCCGTGGAGCGAGCCAATCGCGAAGCCGTCCTCAGCGAAATCGCAGACCCCGACTCGCTGTTGCCTAAAGAAGACCCGAAGAGCATCGCGCAGAGCGAGCCGCGCTCTAGCGCACCAGCGAACCCTCTCGCGAGTGACGCTGCGCAGGATTGCGCGAAGCCATAGCCGGAGCCCGCAATGCCCGCGCCATGGATGCCACGCACTTTTGCCAAGGAATTGGCACCCTCATGATCTCTGCCGAGCTGGCCGCGCGGTTTCTTGAGCACAACCTGGGCGACGCTCGGCTCAGCGAGGAGCTGAAGACGCTGGTGCGCGGCGCGACGCGCTCCGCGCAAATCGTCGAAACGGAAGCAGGTCTGCTGGGGCTCACCGAGCGCGGGCAATTGTTTGCGACGGCGCATCAGGAGCTCGCTCTCTTCGAGATCGCGAAGCGCGCGACGGACGACGCGACGCTGGTGATTTTCGGTTTGGGCGTGGGCCACACCGTACGCCAGTTGCGCGCGTTGACGGCGGCCCGGCTCGCCGTGTTCGAGCCCGACCCCGGGATCGTGCGCACTCACTTCGAGAGTGGGCCGTCGGACCTTCGAGACGTGCCCATCGTTTGTAGCATTCACGAACTCAATCAACTCTGGACAAGGCTCTCGCATGCCAACCAAAGCGTCACGCTCGTCGTTACCCCCGGATATTCACAACTCTTTCCAGAGCAAGCAAAAGAGCTCGGCGAGGCGCTTTCCCAGTTGGTTCAGCGCAACAATATCAATGACGCGACACACCGACTGCGCGCCAGGGTCTGGATTCAGGACTTGCTCGCGAACGTCGATTTGCTCGCTGAGCACCCTAGCTTCCTGGCACTCGCCGGGAAGTATCGCGGTGTACCGGCGTTTATCGTCGGTGCGGGCCCGTCACTCGGCAAGAACGGGAAGCTCCTTGCCGACGCCGCGCAGAAGGGCATCGTCTTCGCCGTCAACTCCAGCGCTCGAGCCCTCGCCAGCTACGGAGTCGAACCGCAAGTCTTAGCTTGCATGGAATCGATCGACGTATCCCACTTGCTCGAAGAAGTGCCGTACCTCGATCGCGTCGTGCGTGCGTTCAGCCTGACCGCGCACCCGCGCACGCTGCGCACGGGTTCGGGGCCACTACTGCCCGTGTTCGAAGGCATTCCGCAAGTGGGCGGACCGATGCAAGTGCTGCTCGGCTTTCAGGGCTTACCCGTGGCGGGCAGCGTATCGACGCTCGCCTTCTCGCTCGCCCAACGCCTGGGCTGCTCGCCGATCGTACTGGTCGGACAAGACCTGGCGTACACTGACGGTCAGACCTATGCGCCGGGCTCACCCTACGCGGAGTCGCGTGCGCGAAGGTCCGCGGACGGCGAGCACCTGGAGCTCGATTGGTCCGACGCGCTGAAACAGACCCATAATCACGGCACGCACAAGATGCGCGAGCGCGAACCGCTGCGCGAAACAGCAGCTTGGGGCGGCACGGGTACGGTGTACAGCACCTTGGGTTTCACGGCGGTCCGCGGCTGGTTCGAGTTCGCGAGCATCGTGCTAGCGGACGAATGCCCGGAGTTGCGCTTGGTCAACGCCACCGAGGGCGGCGCGCGAATCACTGGCTTCGAAGAACAGAGCCTCGCGGACGTCCTCGCCGATCTGCCAATCCGACGGATCACCGCTCGAGAGCTGAGCGAGGCGGCGCGGCATGCCGCGCCTCCGCTATCCATCGAGCGGATCCGGAGTTGGTGTCACGAGTACGCCGGTCTGGCGCGGGACGTTCGGCAAGCCGCGCGCCGCATTCGACGGCTGACCGAGGTCGCGCTCAGCGCTCTGAAGGCGGGCAACGCGCCGCAAGTCGTGCGCAATTTTTCGAAGCTCGAGCACGCAGAGCTCGCGCTGAGGCGAGCCGTGGCTCGCATCCCGTTCGTTGATGCCTGGGCGCACGCCGCTATCGAGCCCGAAAACAAGCCCCCCGCACAGCTCAGCGCGGACGATCAAGAAAACGCACGACGCTCGGTCACGCGCGAACAGCACATTGCGTCGGCCATCGAAACTGCTGCGCGCGAGCTCGAGACCGAGCTCGAGCTCGTGCGAAGAGCGCTCCGGCCCGAACCGGTCCACGCGCCGGACGAGGTCGAGAGTGCGACAATGTGAGCCACGCCCAACCGGCGAGCCGGCGCGAAAATCTCCTCAAGCTCCGAGAGCAATCCCCGTTCCTTAGGAGCGAAGGGCAATGACGCCCCGGCGAGGTCGGTTTTCCCGACCTCGTATATCTCCAAGAAGGAGTACCTCCATGTCAATTGATATCCAGACCAACTACGCAGCACTCTCGGCTCAGAAGAACCTCAACTCGAATCAGAGCATGCTCGCCGGCAGCTTCCAGAAGCTGTCCAGCGGCTTTCGCGTCAACAGCGCTGCTGACGACGCCGCCGGCCTCGCCATCAGCGAGAGCATGAAGTCGGACATCCGCTCCTACACCGTTGCCGCTCGCAACGCGGGCGACGCGCAATCGATGGCGCAAACGGCGGAAGGCGCGCTCGGTGACATCCACGACGTTCTAGGTCGTATGCGCGAACTGGCGACCCAATCGTCCAACGGCGATTTGGACTCCACGGACCGCAGCTACATCGAAACCGAGTTCTCTTCGTTGCAGGCGGAAGTCAGCCGCACGCAGCAATCGACCAAGTTCAACGGCGTGAACCTGATCAACACCACGGCTTCGAACGTGACGTTTCAGGTCGGCTTGGACAACACCGCCAGCGATCAGATCACTCTGACCTTCGGCGGCGTGGGCCTCAACAACATCACGACCACCACGGTGAGCTTGGCGACGGCCACGGGCGCACTCAACGCGCTCACGACCATCGACACGGCGATTCAAGACGTATCGACCGCTCGCGCGAAATTCGGTACCGCGATGAACCGCATGGATGTTGCGACCAACAACATCAACACCATGTCCTTGAACCTGACCGCTGCAAATTCACGTATCGTCGACGTGGATGTGGCTTCGGAGACCGCGAACCTGTCCCGAAACCAGGTTTTGGTGCAAGCCGGCGCCGCCGTTCTGGCGCAGGCCAACCAGATCCCGCAGTTGGCTCTGAAACTGCTGCAGTAATTCTGACCGCGAAACTGGCAGGGCTGCCTTCTACAGGAGGTGGCCTTGTCCGTTTTTGTGTGGTTTTTGTGCCGCAAATGCCGGAGCTGAACGTCGAAAGGCGCTCAGGTCCGGAGCCAGATGACCGTACTCAGATCGTAAGAGGAGAGTCGACCCAATGACGGTTAGCTCCACATCCGCAGCGACGAGCGCCCCCGCGACCCCGGCCCCCGCCCCCGCCCCCGCGCCCAGCACCAGTAGCACCGCAACGGCGAGCAGCCTGAGCAACATTGGCTCGGGTATCGACGTGCAGAGTTTGATCTCCGGCCTAGTCGCCGCGAGCTCTGGGCCGCTGAACGCGATGCAGGCCGAGCAGAGCTCCACGCAGTCGGCCATTTCCACGCTGTCCGACGTTGGCACGGCGATGAGTCAGCTTCAGGCCGCCGTCAGCGCGCTCAGCACGCCGCAAGACGTAGGTAGTTACACGGCCACCACATCGTCGTCCGCGATCGCTGCCAGCGCATCGGGCACCGCGCTGCCCGGCAATTACTCGGTCACCGTGTCCCAGCTCGCGCAAGAGCAGCGCACCTATTCGAACACGTTCTCATCGGCGAGCACCGCGCTCGGCCAATCCGGGACGCTCTCGCTGCAGGTCGGCACAGGCGCGCCCGCGTCCATTCAGATCAGCGCGACGGACACGCTCGATCAGATAGCCAACAAGATCAACTCCGCCGGGCTGCGCGTGACCGCATCGACGTTCTTCGATGGCACCAACTACCGCTTACAGATACGCGGGCTCGACAGCGGCGCGAGCAACAGCATCACGCTGACCCAGGGCGGCGGCGTGAATCTCGGCCTCGACAACCCCGACAACACGGTTCAGAAGGCTCAAGACTCGATCATTCAGCTCGACGGCTTCAGCATCCAGCGGTCGACCAACCAAGTCGTGGGCGCAATTCAAGGCGTGACCTTGGCGCTGACTCAGACCAGTACCACGCCGGTGAACGTGCAAGTCGCCAGCGACCCGCAGGGGTTAGAAACCAAATTGCAGGCCGTTGCTACGGCCTACAACACGGTGATTAGTCAGGTGAACGCGGCGGCCGGCACGAGCAAGGCCGCAGCGTCGAACTCGGTCCTCGCTGGCGACACGACGCTGCGCTCGATCTCCACGCGCCTGAGCGACACCCTGCAGACGGCCTTCGGGACAGGCACTTACTCGATGCTCGGCTCGATCGGCCTCAGCTTGCAAGCAGACGGAACGCTGGCCCTCGACACGAGCACACTGGAGAGCGCGTTGAGCGCCGACCCGAGCTCGGTCACCAAGCTGCTCGCGGGCACCAACGGCACTGACGGCGCAATGAGCGCACTGAGCACGGCGATCGATTCGTTCAACGACACTGGTACGGGCATGCTCGCCGTCGAGGAGAGCAGCATGCAAGACACCGTGACGGACCTGACGACTCGCATCACGGACGAGCAGAGCCGCCTCGCCGATTACCAGACCATGTTGCAAGCGGAGTTCGACTCCATGAACACGCTCGTCGCGGGTAACAACTCGGACATGAACTATCTCACGCGCTTGTACTCCAACTCTAGCGGTAGCAGCAGCAGCGGCTAAGGAAAATCAGGACGACCATGTTGGAATCGGCTGCAGCCCGTTACACCCAAGTTCGCGACGTCACGGCGACGCCCGGCGAGCTACTACTCGCCTTGTACGACGGCATTTTTCGGTTCTTGAACGGCGCCAAGGCCTGTATCGAGAAGAGTCAGCGCGGGCGCGCGCGGGAGCTGCTGTCCAAAGCCCACGCCATCATCTCCGAGCTGTACATCGCGCTCGACCACGCCGTCGCCGCCGAATTGTGCGGAAATCTGGCTCGAGTTTACGAGTTCTGTTTGGATCGAATCAGGCTCGCGAGCCGCAACGCGGACGCTCAGCGAGTCGACGAAGTGATCCGCGTGCTCACGCCGCTGCGAGAGGCCTGGCGCATCGCAGTGCCCAAGGCAACGCAAGAGTTCCACGCCGCCGCCCGAGCCAAATGACCACCCAACGTGCGACCAGCGAGCTGCGTAGCAGCGAGACACCACGCCCGAGCGAACCAAGCTATGGCGTTGGCGGTCGTGCGTCGGAGATCGTCGCACACTTCGGTTCGCGCGCCGCGGTCGACGTGGTCCAAGGCCGTGTCCGGGCCTATCCTGGCCTCGTGAGCTGCGCACCGAACACACTGCCCCTGTACGAGCTCGCCTGTCGAACATTGAGCGGTAAGCACATCCTGGACGCTGGCTGTGGGGCGGGAGCGGGCACGCGGCTCTTGCGCGAACAATTCACGCACGTGACCGGCGTCGAGGTGGACGCGCGAGCTTTGTCGTTCGCTCGCAATTACGCCGAACGGGCTGAATTCGTACAAGCTGATCTGTGCCACGGGTTGCCGCTCGATCGCGTCGACGGAGCCGCGATCATCGACTTACTGGGGCAGGCACGAAGCCCGGAGAGCGTGCTGCGAAACGTACGCGCGTGTTTGCCCGCGCGAGCCACGATTTTCGTGGCGGAAGCGCGCAGCTACGTTTCACAGCGCTTGCCGCTGCCCGTTCGTCGCGCGTTCTCGCTGAGCTCGCTCAGTCGGCTCTTGCTGCGCGCCGGCTTCGAGGTCAGCGAAGTCGTGCTCGATTCAGGCAGCTTTATCGCTATCACCGCGCGCCGCTCGGACGACCCCGCAGTCTTGGCGCTGAGCGAAGGCTTTCATGCGGGCGCGCGGGGGGACTTGGAGCAGGCGCGAGTCAGCTTCACCAAAGTGTTGCCCAGCGCAGCGCCGAGCTTCCAACTCGAAGCGCGCCTCGGCGAAGCAGAGCTAGCCTTCGCCATCGGCGACGGGGACGGCGCAGCGCGCGCGTTCTTCGCAGCCAATGAGCTGGCTCCGCGCGACGAGCGAGGCTGGACCGGGCTTTCTCGCCTGGCTCTTGCGACCGGTCAAGTCGACGAGGGTCTGCGTTTGGCCGAGGAGGCCGTACGACGCGAGCCGACGGAGGCCGAGCCGAACGCGCTCGGCGCGCTGGCCGCCGAACAGCTCGGACGGGCGAACGCGTTCGCGGCCTGGCGAATCGCCTCGAACCTCGCGCCCGACGACGTTGGCATCGCGACGGGCCTCGCGCGCGTGGCCGCGGCGCAGCAAAACCTCGCCTTCGCGATCAGCGTCTTCGAGCGCCTGCGCGACTACGGCGATACGCTCACGCCAGACTTTCACGTCACACTGGCGTGGTTGCTGCTCGCCGACGGCCGAAAGAACGACGCCGCCCTCGAGGCGCGCTACGCAGCGACGATCGGTCCGGAGACGCCGGGCATCGCCGATTTGATGCAGGCCGTCGCGTAAGACGCGTTGCACACACGACTCGAGCCTCGGCCAGCGTGTCTGGCCCCCGGCGAAGGCTCGATGCCGCGCGGCTCGATGCCGCGCTCAGCTGCCGGTTTCAGCTAGGTTTTCCGAGCGACCGCGCACGAGCTCTGCTTCGACCAGCTCACAGATGCCGTGCCACGCCAAGATGTGCAGCTCCTGCACGCGCGGCGTGGCGGCCTCTGGCGCCTTGAACGCGAGATCCGCGGCCCTGGCGATCGGGCCGCCGTTGCGACCAGTAAACGCGAGCCCAAACGCGCCGCGCTCGCGCCCTGCCTCCAAGGCGCGCACCACGTTGGGCGAGCGCCCGCTGGTGCTGATGCCCACGACCAAATCCCCTGCCCGCGCGTGGGCTCGAACCTGGCGCGCAAACACGTCCTTGAAATCCCAGTCATTGCCGACCGCGGTGAGGATCGACGTATCGGTGGTGAGCGCCAGCGCTGGCCACGGTTCACGCTCGATCGCAAAGCGTCCGACGAGCTCGGCCGCGACGTGCTGCGCGTCCGCGGCGCTGCCGCCATTGCCGCAAAACAGCACTTTATGCCCGCCCCTTAGCGCAGTCACGATCACCTGTGCGATCTGCGCCAAGATGGGCAGGGATTCCTCGAGCAGCTTTTGGTGCGCGCGAATGCTGTCCTCGACGATACGCTTCAGCGCGCGCTCACGGTCAGCGGAACCACGCGCTTGCTCGGCGCCCAGGAGGAGCAACGCCACCGCTTCCGCTACCGCGCCAGCTCCACCCAAGCTCGTCAGCACGCGATGCGCTTTGCCACGCGCAGCTGGCGACGCATCGGCGGGCGCAAGCGACAGCCCGACGATCGGGAACGCCAACGCATCTCGATCTGCATCGCCTACGAAACAGATCCGACTGAGCGAAACACCATGTCGTTCGGACAGGCCACGCAAGGCCGACACCTTGTCTTTGGCGCCGGACACGACTTCGTCGACGCCGATCCTCGCAGCGATTGCCTCGAGCATGGGGCCTTGCTCGCCACTCACCAGGACCACTTTCAGGCCTTCTCGTCGAGCCTGCGCGATCGCGTCGAGATCGCGAAAACCAAGCTCTTTGGTCTCTTCGCCACGCGGGCTCAGACGGACTCGGCCGTCGGTGAGCACGCCATCTACGTCGAGGGCCAAGAGCTCAATCGGATTTACCAACACGTGCGACCTCCATCGATCACGAGATTCGAACCGGTCATGTAAGACGACGCGTCCGAGCATAGAAAAAGCAGCGCCGCGCGGTATTCGTCACGGTTGGCCATGCGCGCCATCGGAATCAGATTCGTGAGCCGCTCGACGAAATCCGCCGGCTGCTCGGCGTACACACCGCCGGGCACGAGCGCGTTGACGCGCACATTCGAGGTGGCCCAGTACGTTGCGAGATACTTGGTGAACATCACCAATCCTCCTTTAACGACCGAATACGTGACGGGTTTAACCGGTTGCTCGTGCTCAGCCAGGCCGGGCTTGCGATAGATGCGTTGATCGGGCGCGATCAGCCCCAAATCCGAGGCAATGTTGACGATCACGCCGCCGCCGTGTGTGGCGAGGTGGGTACCGAATACCTGGCTCACCAAAAAAGCGCCCGTCAGCCCGACGGCTAGATCGCG
>DATHOI010000617.1:0-12852 GCA_035485095.1 Polyangiaceae bacterium
AGCCCTCGATCGGGGCGATCACGGTCACGTACTCGTCGGCGAAATCGACCTCTACCCCAACGCCGCCGAAGTGGCCCTCGGTGTCGCCTTGGAAAATCGCGTAGTCCTCCGCAGGCATGTACGAGGAGTGCGGGTCGAGCTCGGCCACCATGCCCTTGATCGAGCCTTCGACCAGGCGCTTGCGGTCGACCGGATCGACGTACTCGTTCTCTATCCAGACCAGCACGCGCCCGAGTTGTTCGACCACCCGATACGGGTTTTCACGCTCGCTCCCGGCCTCGGCCAGATGGCTCACGAAAATCCCAAAAAAGACGGCTAAAATCAGGGGCAGGAAGCGTCGGGCTGCAGACAGAGCAGGCGAGCGGGTTGGCATTGCAGGTGCGGGCGACGATACACGAGATGCGTCTCGGGGACGGACGAGCCGCTGCGACTCTCGCGACCAGAAAAACCGCCCGACATCCCACTCGAAACGCGGCGTTGGTGCCGCCCGCGCCCAGCGTGAGCACGCCATAATCCCCCGGGTTCTGAAAGATTTGGCTGAATGTTTCAGTGCTGGGCGCATTTGCGATTGATTTCGCGGCACTGTGGGTGGTACTAGGTTTATTCCTGGTGTCGGGTGACACCCTCCCACACAGAGGTTACGCTTGGCCGACCACGACTCGAATAAGACAGCCGGCAGCGATAAGCGCAAACAAAGCCTGTACTTCCCGGAAGCCATGCTCCAGGAGATCAAGGACGAGGCAGCGCGGCTCGATCGCTCACTATCCTGGGTAGTGCAGCGAGCTTGGAAGATGGCTCGCCTCGAGATCAAAAAAATCCCGAGTGTGAACGACATCAGTGACGACGAGGAAGAAACCGCCGGCTGAGTCTTCAGCTGCGTCTGAATCGTTTGCGCTCGGCGCGGACGGGACGCGGCTTTACTTCCACCGTCAAGCTGGGCCGTCGCCGGTCACCGCGCTGCTATGCGATGGCTTGGCCTGCGACGGTTTCATCTGGAAGTACCTTTGGGATGAGCTCGGCGCGGAGCTGTCGGTTGCTCATTCCCACTATCGAGGGCACGGGCGGAGCAGCCCGCCCGTCGATCCCGAGCAAATCGGCGTCAAAGCCCTAGCTGACGACTTAGACGCCGTCCGTTACGCGCTCGGTGATCCCCCGGTCGTGTTGGTGGGTCATTCACTCGGTACGCAAGTCGCGCTCGAGGCATATCGGCGTCGGCCCGAGGGTGTGGCCGCGCTCGTGCTCCTGTGCGGAAGTTTCGGGCGCGTCACTTACACCTTCAAAGGCAGCGAAGTGCTGGCCTCCGTGCTCCCAAACTTGATCGAGTTCGCGACGACGCACCCGAAGGTGGCGCGCGCCATCTGGTCCAGCGTGCCACCGCGTGTTGCAATTGCGGTGGCACGTCTAACGGGTGACATCGACCTAGGCGCCGTGCGCTTGGAGGACGTCGAGCCGTATTTTCAGCATGTCTCGATCGTCGACTTCGAGCTTTTCCTGCGCATGCTGCGCGCGGCGGGGGAGCATTCCGCGGAGGACATTTTGCCTCAGGTGCGCGTGCCAGTCTTGGTGGTCGCCGGCGCGCGCGACTCCTTCACCCCCGCCGCGGTGTCAGAGGCGATGGCGGAAGCGATCCCCGGCGCTGAGCTGGACGTGATTCCGAGCGGGACGCACCTTGCCCCACTCGAGCACCATGCCGAAATCGCCGCACGAATCAGCGCTTTTCTGGCTCGAAATGCCGTGATCACCCCCGCGCCCTAACGCTTCCCGCCACCCCTCATCAGCGCGCGATTTGCGCTGCGATTGCTCGCGCATGCTCTAGGGCTTACGTGCGCGTGCACAAGAAAGTACGCTAGTGCGATGGCCACGGATCGCTTGGAGTCGGATTTGATTGGCGGACTCTTGGGCCTCATCGTGCACGACCTGAGGAACCCGCTCTCCGCGTTGCATAGCAACGCGAGCTTCTTGCAGTCGGCGCGTGACGCGGCGAGCCCCGACGTGAAAGAAGCGTTGGAGGACGTCTCCGCGTCGTGCGAAGCGCTCGGGCACATCATCGACAACGTCGAGCTGTTAGCGCTGGCCCTGCGCGGCGAGCGACGCTTCGAGCAGAACTCGTTCACCGTGCGCGAGCTGATCAGCGACGCGCTGTCGCGCTCGCGCTCGCTGGCCACGAGCTACGGCGTGCGAGTCGAATTTGCGGCTTCCGCCGAGGCCGACACGAAGCTCGCCGCGAATCGCGAGATGCTCGGCCGCGCCTTGGGTAATCTGATCAAGAACGCGATTCAGCACGCGCAAGACGGGATCCCAGTAAAGGTGTCCGCGCGTCTCGACGGACAGCGGGTGCTCATGCTCGTCGAGGACGGCGGAGCGCCGGTGTCGCCAGAGCTCCATGACAAAGCGTTCACCGCGGAGGGTCAGGTGTCCGCCAAGGGGCTGGTGGGTGCACGCTATAGCCGCGGCGTCGGCCTATTCGCGGCGCGTTTGGCGGCCGACGCGGCTGGCGCGAAAGTGCGTGCTGTCGGCGCCGCGAGTGGCAACGGCAACGTCTTCGAATTGAGCATCGCTCGTTAGTCGTCGCCGACGGTAGGTCACGCCTTCTGGGCTGTGTTGGCAGTCGACAATGGCGTTCGGTCGGGAGGCGGTGTAGACGGCGCGCATGGGTGCGCAATGGAAACAGAAGGGGCGCGAGCAAGGCGCCGACGCGAAGGGCCGGCTTTTCACCAAGTTGGCCAAAGAAATCATGGTCGCGTCGCGCTCGGGTGGACCGGATCCGAACATGAATGCGCGCCTGCGGCTGGCGATCGAACAGGCCAAGCGAGCGTCGATGACCAAAGAGACGCTCGAGCGCGCGATCAAGAAGGGCGCGGGCCTGCTCGACGGCCAGGCTCAGCATGAGACCGTTTTCTACGAGGGCTTCGCGCCGCATCAGGTCCCGGTGATCGTCGAGTGCCTCACCGACAACAAGAATCGAACGGCGCCCAACATGCGGCTCCTCTTCAAAAAGGGGCAGCTTGGCGCCAGCGGCTCCGTGAGCTGGGACTTCAATCGTCGTGGCGCGATCGAAGCGTCGCCGCCGAGTGCTGGTGAGGACGCTGAAGAGGCGGCTATCGAAGCCGGGGCTCGAGAAGTCGAGGCCGCAGAGGAGGGTGTCTTCCGCTTCATCACCGAGGCCACGGATTTGGACGTGGTCGGTAGAGCGCTCACGGCTCGCGGCTGGGCTGTCAGCGCAGCCAGCTTGGTTTGGCTCGCGAAGAACCCGGTCGCGCTCGAAGGCGAAGCGCGCAGCGAGGTCGAAGCGTTTCTCGCGGCGATCGACGAGGACGACGACGTGCAGCACCTGTATGTCGGGCTGGCCTAACTCAAGGCTGAAAGATCACGACGCTCTCCGGCGGGCGAAATAGGAGCTTTCCCGTTTCGCCCGGGCAGCCCCAGCACGTGCTCCAGTGCAGACGTGGGCGAATCGAGTCGCTGTAGGCGAAGGCCACGGGCCCTGGCTCGTTCTTCATGAAAAAGCTGGCAGCTACGGCATAGTCGTCGTTACCGAGCACGTACAGCACGGCGACGAACGCGTTGTTGTCGCCTGATTTTCCAGAGACGAGCAGAAATTCCGAGCCGGCGATCGGTCGCCAGATCAACGGTGCAACCGTGAACTCGAAGCCCTTTTTGTCACCGGGGCCGCGCGCGACGACGGTGTTGGCGGCGTCTGGCTCGCGATAGAACTTCACGCTGCTGATGTTCGCGGTGTGCGGATCGCTCTGAAAAACCTTCTCCAGTCGATCACTCGTAATTTTTCCGTGCGCGAACGTCTCACCGAGCTTTGGCTCGGGCACGATCGCCGCATTCGGCGGCCCCTTGCAGCAACGAAACCCCAGATCCAGCGCTTTGCTGTCGGCGTCGAGCGTGTGCCGCGCCGCGCAGCGATGCTCTGCGCCCGCTGCGCTCGCCGCGGCACCGCGCACCAGTGCGCGCGCGCCGACGCCGTCTTTTCCGGGCACCTCGCTGGCCACCCACTCACGCAGACCGCCACCCAGGCCCAGCACGTCGAAGCCGGACGCGCAGCTCAACGGCTCACTCGCGCAGCGCGCATCCCAGCTCGCGCCAGTTTCATAGCTAGTGCTGCCGGGGCCTTTGCAAGCGCGTTCCCATTCGAGCTCCGTGCACAAACGCTCACCACGCTCGGCGCACGAACGCTTGGCCTCATCACGCGTGACGTTCGTCACGGGCTGGGCTTTGGGATCGTTCGGGTACGCGAGGCGATCGATCTGAAATGGGCCGAGCTCGATCGAGCTGAGCCGTGGCTCGAGCTCCGGGTTGCGGCCGGGATCTCCGGGGCGGCTGCCCACACTGAAGCTGCCACCCGGGATGTCGACTCGCTCGTTCGGCAGTGGCTCGGGCACCTTGGGTCGCGCCGCTTCAGCGCTCACTTTCAGGCTAGCGGTCGAGCTTGCCGGTTTGGGCGTGCTTTCCGAGTGCGGCTTCGGACACGCCGGCAATGCGAGTGCGAGCGCCAAGATGGGAACCGTGCCGAACCGAAACACGGCTCGAGCTTCCCTCGGAGTCGCCCAGGCAGGCAAGCTCCGTACGGCCCTTTTTCCATGGGTATTTGGCATGCTGGAAATTTTGTTAAGCTCCCTTGGTGTCGACTCCGGAGCGCTCGCTCGCCTTGCCTGCCGATCTGCTCTCGCGGCTGTCGCGCGCGTTCGATACGGCTGACCCTGAGGTTTCCGTGCGTCGCGAGCTTGCGCGGTGTCTCATCCCCGAGGCCACGGCGGAGCGGGTGGTCGAGCAAGCAGTGCGACTCGCGGAGCGCGCCCGGCAACTCACCCCGCGCGCGTCGAGCTGCGAAGTCGAGCTGTCGCTCGGCGTGCTGCTGGTGCTGTGCGGTGTGCTAGTGCCGCGCGGCGCGGAGGTCGCGTCGTGAGCCAGAGCGCGTTGCGGCTCAGCGGGCGCGTCCTGTACCTGACCGAAGATCCGGAGCTCCTGCGCCGGCAGCTCGAGGGGGAAACGTTGCGCTTCGACGCCGAGCGGGCGCTCTTGGCGAACGTCTCGACCGACGAGCTCACGCCCGCTTGGGCTTGCTACTATTACGACCAGACACTCGCGCGCTACTGCCTGGTCGGGCTCCGCGGCGGTGGCGTTGCGCGAGATGCCGTAAAAAATGGCGGCTTTCAGCTGATCGTGACTGGTCCGAGCAAGGGCTGCGGTAGCTCACGCGAGACCGCTCCCTATGCGGAGCTGGCCTCGGGCGTGCGCGCCGTGTTCGCGCCCAGCTTCGAGAAAATCTACCTGCAGAATTGTCAGAACATCGGTCTGCTCACCTCGACCGATTTTTCCTTGCTCGAACGGCTCGAGCGCGGCGAGGCTGTCGCGCTCAGCGAGTTCTCCGCGCAATTGTCGCCGATTTCTCGGGCTATCGTCGAAGCCGGCGGGCTCTTTGCCTACAACACGGCGCGTCTGGCTGGCTTGCAGCGCCCCGCTTTGCCGGTGCACGCGCCGCGACCCATGACGCTGTGTGAAAAAATCTTGGCCGCACACGCGGTACGCGACGCCGAGCAGAGTCTGCTCGGCTTGCCGGCGGTCGCGCCACGCGACGCGCTCTTCGCGCGGGCGGATTTGCGCTTCAGTCACGAGTACGTGACGCCCATGGCCGACGCGCTCTTTCGAGCCGGGTTCGGCGATGACGCGCGCGTCGCGGATCCGGATTCGCTGCTGCTATTTCGCGACCATTTGACGTTTCTCGAGCGCGTGATGCCGGACAAGCACCGCGCGCTCGGCTTAGTGGAGCAGTCGCGCGAGCTCGTGACCGTGCAGCGAGAGTTCGCCGCGCGCCACGGCGTGCGGCTGTTCGGGGAAGTGGAGCGCGACGGGCAGCCCGCGGGCAGTGAAGCCATCTGCCACAACAAGGTGATCGAGGACTTCGCGTTGCCGGGCCAGCTGGTGATCGGCACGGATTCTCACACTTGCATGGCCGGGGTGCTCGGTTGTCTAGCGTTCGGCGTTGGCAGCACCGACATGGCCAACGCCTGGCTCACGCGCGACGTGCGCGTGGACGTGCCGGAAACCGTGCGCGTCGTGCTCCGTGGCACGCTCGAGCCCGGCGTGTGTGCGAAGGACGTGATGCTGCTATTGCTCGCGCGGCCCGAGATCAAATCGGGTAGGGCGGTGGGCAAGGTGCTGGAATTTGCGGGTCCAGCGCTGCTCGAGATGTCGCTCGGCGAGCGCGCGACATTGACCAATATGGCCGTCGAAGCGGGAGCCTTCACCGGTATCATCGCTGCGGACGAGGTGGTCGTCGGCTACTTGATGCAGCAACGCGGCCTCGAGCGCGCAGCGATCGAAGCTAGCATCGTGCGCGCGGATCCGGACGCGGAATACGCGCTCACCATCGACATCGACTTGCAGTCCGTCCCGGTCATGGTCGCATTACCGAGCGATCCGCGCGGCGGCATCCCGCTCGCCGAGCTCGAGCAGCACGTCGGCTCCGACGTGCGCATCGACATTGCCTACGGTGGCTCGTGCACGGGCGGCAAGATCAGCGACATGGATCTGTATGCCGCGGTGATCCGGCAGGCATTGGAGCGTGGCTTGCGCGTCCACCCGGACGTGCAATTTTACCTGCAATTTGGCTCGCAGAGCGTACGCCGTTACGCCGCCGAGCGCGGTTACATCGAGCTCTTCGAGCGCATCGGAGCGAGTCTGCTCGACCCCTCGTGCGGTGCTTGCATCCGCGCCGGCCCTGGCACGTCGACATCGGCTGAGCAGGTCACGGTGAGCGCCGTGAATCGCAATTTCCCGGGTCGAAGCGGGCCTGGGCGAGTCTATCTCGCCAGCCCGAGCGTGGTTGCGGCGAGCGCTATCGCCGGCAAGATCGTGGCCTGGCTCTAAGCCAGCTCGAGGCTCGAACGAGCGCTTCGCGCCGAGCGACGAGACATGCTACTTCGGGCCTCAGATGGCTTCAGCGGTCAGCGGCTACCAACTAGGCCCGGGTATGTGGGCTCGTCTCGGCTATCAGGTCTTCGACGCGGAAGGAGAGCTGGTCGAGACCGGCGACAGCGAGCTGTGCTGCTTGATCGGCTATGGCGTGCTGTTTCCGGCGCTCGAGGAAAAGCTCGAGGGGCTCGCCGAAGGCGCGTCGCGCACGGTCCTGCTCCGCCCCGAGCAGGCCTTTGGGCTGCGCAATCCGGAGGCCCAAGTCGAGGTCGACCGCAGTGACTTTCCGGAGGATGTCGCGGCGGGCGATTGTTACGAAGCCGAGGATGAGGACGGGCGGCCCGTGCTCTTGCAGGTCCTCGACGTGAGCGAGGAGGGGGTGCTGGTCGACAGCAACCACCCGTTGGCGGGCCAAACGCTGCGTTTCGAGGTGGAGGCGCGCGAAGTCCGTCCCGCGAGCGACACCGAGCTGGAGGAGGCCGAACAGCGCCTTCTGTCCCAGGAAGCGGAGCCTCAGCCGCTGATCACGCCTGAGAGCTTGCTTCGGGGGCCTACCCGGCGCTAGGAAGAGGCCCCCGAGGGTCGTGGCCGGTGGGCCGATGACCTGATACTTCCTCCGGAGCCGAGGCTACGGTTTCCGGAGCAGATTGATACGGAGAGCTCATGCCCATTCCCGAGAATTTCAAGTACGACATGCGCGTGCGCGAGCGGATGCTGCGCCGCGGCCAGCTCACCGAGAGCGAGCTGACGAAGCACGTCGACGCACTCACTGACGTGGCAGACCTATTGGTCGAGGTCGAGCTGAAGCAGCCCGCGCTGCAACGCGAGTCGGAGCGCGAGGCGCGCATCGTCTCTCGTTCTGCTCCGCGCCCGGTCGTCGCGCACGTGCCCGCCGTCCGTTCGCTCGAGAACGAGCTCAACGACATCGAAGAAGATGAAGATGATGACCTCGACGACGACGACGATGATGACGACGACCTCAAAGTGAAGGCGGCTCCGAAAGCCGAAGTCGCTGCTGAGAAGCCGAATGGCGCCAAAGAGGAACCCGCTGTCGCGCCCGCTGCACCCGCGGCGAAAGAGCCAGACGATGAGGGTTGGGGGAGCGAGACGTGAGCTCCGGCCACGGCAAATCAGACGAGCGTCCGGCGTCGGTGCCGGACGACTTGCCCGCGGTGGACTTCACGACCTTCGTGTTGTCGCTGAGCCATTCAGCGCGGCTCCACCTGGGCGACGCTCCCGATCCGGTTACCGGAAAGAGCGACGTCGATTTGCCGATGGCTCGTCACTCGATCGATCTCCTGGCGTTGTTGCTGGAGAAGACCCGCGGAAATCTAACAGGGGCCGAAGAGCGAGTGCTGACGCAGGAGCTCGACGACCTACGGGTTCGCTTCGTGGAAGTCTCGCGAAGCCGCAAGTGAAACGGTGACCCAAGCGCGTGTTGCTCGGGCGCTGCTAATCGGCTGCGCGTTGCTCGGCTGCAAGCGGTTCCCCGCGAGCGGCTCGAGCCCGGAGTCTTTGCCCTCCGGGGCGATCCCGGTGCCGCTGGCTCCGACCGCGCTGGCCACCACGCCGCCTCTGCCTGCTCCCTTGCCTGGCGCGCGCGCGCCGCAGAGTTTCGCCGACTTGGCCGCGAAGGCCGACCCCGCGGTCGTGTTCGTCAAGACCCTGCAGGAGCGCACGGGCTTGTCCGGCCGCCGCCACGTGATCGGGGAAGGTGTAGGGACCGCGTTCGTGTACGACCCGAACGGGCTCATCATCACCAACAACCACGTGATCGACGAGGCCAGCGAGATTCACGTGATCTTTGGCCGCAAACGTGAGGTGAAGGCGACGGTCGTCGGACGCGACCCACGCACCGACATCGCGGTGTTGCGCGTCGAAGAAAAGAATCTGCCGTATTTGCCGCTCGGCGACTCGGACGCCGTTCGAGTCGGGGATTGGGTCGTGGCCATCGGTAACCCGTTCGCGCTGTCGCATACGGTATCGGCCGGCATCTTGTCCGCCAAGGGCCGCACGATCGCCGACGTGAAGGGCCTGGACGAATCCGGCTATTACGATTTCCTTCAGACTGATGCGAGCATCAACCCGGGCAACTCGGGCGGCCCGTTGCTGGACATGGCCGGCAACGTGGTTGGCATCAACACCGCGATTCGGCGCGAGGCCAACAGCATCGGCTTTGCGATTCCGATCAACATGGTGAAGGAGCTTTTGCCCAGGGTGCTCAAGGAAGGGCACATCAAGCGCAGCGCGATCGGCGTGCACGTCGCTTCCGTCCTGCCGGAGGACATGGAGCGTCTGAAGCTCAGTGACGAAAACGGCGCGCTGGTTCGGGTCGTGCTGCCCGGTGGACCGGCGGATCGCGCTGGGCTGCAGGTCGACGACGTGATCGTCGCCTTTGACGGTGAGCCACTTCCGGGTCCCGAACGTCTGCGCTGGGTGGCGAGCTTGGCAGGTGTTGGAAAGCGGGCGACGCTCCGCGTGTCGCGAGGCGGCCGGTCCTTCGATCTCAAGGTCCTGATGGAGGAGCTGCCAGACCAGCCCCCCAGTGTCCCCGAAGAAGAAGCCCCCTGAATACGCTTCATATTTCCTTCTAAGGTGGAATTTGAGCGACACGTATCTGAAACTTCGGCGTCCGACCCGCGCAGAATCGGGAATTGCTGCGTCGGGGCGGACGTACACTGGGGCGTGATGGCGTCACCGGCGCGCGGCGCAGCGATCCTTTCCGCGAATGCGGGGCCGATGCCGTCGGACTCGTGCATCGTGGTGGATTCACAAAGCTCGGACCGAGATGCGTTGGGGGTGAATAGTCCCGAGTTTGTGGCGTCCAACCGTAGGAGCCGAGAGCTCGAAGCGGAGCAAGATCGTGTCCTCATCGAAAGCGCGCAGAAAGGTGACAAAGTCGCCTTCAAGAAGCTGGTGCAACGTCACCAGCGGCGTGCTTTTGCGATCGCCCTCGGGCTACTTCGGGACGAGCAGGACGCTCGCGAAGTCGTCCAAGAGGCATTCCTTCGCGTTTACCGCGGTCTCGATTCCTTTCAGGGCGGATCGAGCTTTTTCACCTGGCTTTACCGGATCGTCACGAACCTTTCGATCGACCTCATGCGTAAGCCCTCGCGGCGCGACGCGGAGCTCGACCCAAATCGAGAAATCGACGAGGCGGACATCCCGCTGCTCAGCCGGATCGACGGCGCGGACCCGCTCGACGTTCTGCGTCGTGCTGAAATCCGAAACAAACTCGAAGCGGCTTTGGAAGCACTCCCTGTCTACCATCGGGGAGTTATCGTGATGCGGGAAGTCGAAGGGCTCAGTTATGAGGAAATGGCCGAAGCCATGGGCGTGTCCAAAGGCACCATCATGAGCCGGCTTTTTCACGCGCGGCAGAAGCTGCAGCGCGCCCTGGCCGACTGCTATGCAGAAGAGGGTCCCGCGCATTCGGGCGCCGCGCGCAAGGTCGAGCGAGGCGAGCCATGAGCGTCTCGCGCGAGCTACTGATGCGCTACCATGACGGCGCCGTCTCAGAAGAGGAGGCGCTCACCGTCGAGGAGGCGCTGGAGCACGAGCCGGCACTGCTCGAGGAGCTCGAAGCTTACTCGGAGCTTGGTAGCTTCGTGCGAGCTTGGGGCGAGGCGCGTTCCGAGCACGAGATCGACATCGCTGATTCGGTGATGGCGTGCATCGATGCGTCGGAAGCGTCTGAGGCGAGCGTGCCTGCGCCGCGCGTCGCGTCGGTGCATTCGCTCTGGCCGCGGGTTGCCACTTGGGTTTCGCTCGGCGCGGCCATCGCCGCTGGCTCGGTGCTGGTCGCGCGCTCTTGGTCCGCACCGCCCGTGCCACACGGGCCGCATGCGGCGGCCGCGGGCGAGCAGGCCACGCTCGCAGCGCCCAGCGCTGTCGCGCCTCCCGACGTCTCCGCGGCCCTCGAAGAGGAGCCGAAAGAACCGCCTGCCACGATTGAATCGGTCGACTTTGGTAAAAACAACGGGACCGTTTTCGTTGTCTCCACGGACTCCGCGGACACGCCCGTGGTCTGGACGCCGGATGACGACGAACCCGACGAGGATGAGCAGGACAGGTCTGAATCGTTATGAGGCGTGCGTGGCTTGCGCTCTCGTCGTTGGTCCTCGCACTGACGCTGCCAGCGTACGCCGGCGGTGGCCGCTCGGTTCCGCCCGCGCCTAGTGGAAACGGAGCGGCGGGCACGCCACCGCCCGCGACATCCTCGAAGCCCGACGTCGACCCAGCGGCGTCAGCCTACGCTGCCGAAGTGCTCATCTTGCACGCGACGAACGACAAGAAGGGCATCGATCCACGGATCGGCAAGCTGCCCGAGCTCGGCAAAGCGCCCTTCTCGACCTACGACAGTTACGAGCTGCTCGACCGCGCGCGTCTGCCGCTCAAAAAAGAGGACCCGCAAAACCTCAAACTGCCAAACGGCCGCACCCTTCAAGTTCGCCTACTCGACATGCCGCAGAAGGACTCCGTGCGCCTATCTGCCAGCATCAACCGGCCGAGCGGCAAGGAATTTCTGCCGCTCTTGGAGGTCAAAGCGCACCTCGGCCAAGCCTTCATCGTTGCTGGCCAGAGCTACAAAAAGGGCATCTTGGTGCTCGTGATTCGCGTCGTGAAGTAGCGCGCCGCGCGTACCGGAGCGGCGTCCGGCGCTGCCGAGTGCACGCGGCGGTCGAGCGCGCTGCTCCGCGCAAAGTGAAGACAGTCGCTGCTCGGCTCGTAGCGGCGGAGCGCGGCTGTCCGCTAAGCGGGTGGAATCAGGCTCGGAACGATGGCGGCGAGCGGGAGCGTCAGCATGAACACGGTGCCTTCACCGACCACGCTGCTCGCGTCGATTGTGCCGCCGTGTGCGTCCATGATGCCGCGCACGATCGACAGGCCCAAACCGGTACCGCGGCCCTCGGTTTTTGTCGTGAAGAACGGCTCGAAGATCTGCGGCATGTCTTGCTCTTCGATGCCGGTACCGGAGTCCGCTACTTCGATCGTGAGCGTGTGTTGTTTCTGATTCGTGTGCATGCGCACGCGGAGAGTGCCACCGTCGGGGTTCATCGCGTGCGCCGCGTTGGTGAACAAATTGACGAACACCTGCGTCAATTGCCCAGCCATGCCGCGCACCGGAGGCAGCCGCGCGTCGAATTCGCGGAGCACTTGGATTTTGGCTCCGTTGAACTCGTGCTCGCAGAAAATGAGCGCCTTCTCCACGATGTCTTGGACTTGCACCGTGCCCGGTACGTCTGCGGACGGGCGCGCATAGGCCACTAGGTCACGCGAGAAATTCAGAATACGCGCCGCGGCCTCACCGATCCGCCGCAGCCGCTCGAGGTCGTCCTCGAGGTCGTCGTAGGGCGCGCGCGCATTGGCTTTGCGCTTCAAATAGTCGGAATAGGCGATGATCGACGTGAGCGGGTTGTTCAGCTCGTGCGCCACACCGGCCACGATCTGTCCGAGCGACGCGAGCTTTTCGTTTTGGATGACCTGCGCCTGCAGCTTTCGGATCGAGCGCGCGGATTCTTCGGCGCGGGTGTACAGGCGTGCCCGGCGCACCGCCGCCGCGAGCACGAGCGCCGCGTGCGTGCCGATTTGCATCTGAAGGGGACTGAGCGCTTGCTGCGCGCTCGCCAGGTGCAAGGTCGACCCAACCGCGCCGTCCTCCAGCTCGAAGATGCGCTCGTCGTGAAAGCCTGGAAACAGGCGTGTGGGGTCGCGCCCAATGCCGACCGCTATGCCGATGGGCAGCCGGGACAGCACCACCGGTCCGGCGCCATTGTTGCTCACCACACAGGCGCCGATCGCGGCGCTAGGTAGGATCGTTTGCAGCCCGTCCACGAATTCGCGCGTGACCTGCTCGAGCTCGACGTCGATCGGCAAACTGAGCGAAAGACGGAGCAGCACGTCGCGCCAGGAATCCGCGAGCGGTGT
>DATHOI010000618.1:0-5339 GCA_035485095.1 Polyangiaceae bacterium
CGCTGAAGATACGGCTCACGGTGCGCGCGTGCTCCGCCTTCGTATCCGCGAAAGCGGCATAAAAATGGCCGAATCGTCCCATCGAGAGCCCGAGATCCGCGGCCAGCACGCGAATGTTGCCGTCCGGAGCGAGCGTGCCCGTCGCGCGGTCGTCCTGGCTCCAAGCATTGATGAAATGCGCGCCCAACGTGGCGACTCCGCGGTAGGCGAGCCCCGCATGCAAGTGATTGACGAAGGACGTCCCTTCTTCCGGATCGGCAAAGCCATTCCAAAGATCGGGGGTGATGCTGGCACCAGCTTTGTTCGACTGACCCTGAAAGCCTTGCTCCAAGAGCAAGGCGAAATCATCACCCAAGAGTGAGCGAGTGCCGACCAATTCCCCGACGCCGTTGATGCGTGCGATGAGCGGAGTGCCGTAGCGACCTTCGTCGTACTCACCGGTCGAACCGTAGCGAGCGGTGAAGGCACCCACGAGCACGCGCAGTTGGGTCTTCGCACCCAAGTGCGGCGTGATGCTCACGAACGCGTCGTTGATACCGAGCTGCGACGCGGGCTCGAGGAATGATTCGGACACGTTGGCCTGACGCGCCACGATGCTCACGTTGGCCGCAACCACGCTGTTGCCGTCCGAGAAGTTGAGCTGCACGTACGTCATCGGGATGACGCTGGTGTGCGAGAACGTCTCGAAATCGTCGGGCACGAGCGGCGGTGAGTGGAGCACCGTGTTGCTCTGTCCCGGGCGAGTACCCGAGTCGCCCGCCTCCGTGGGCTGCCGCTTGTTGATGCCCATATTGAGTGGAGCCGTCAAAAATCCGTGAAAATCGAAGCGCCACTCACTGTCATTGGGCGACTTCTGGCCAAACGCCGGAGTCATGCCGCCCGGCAGCGCGGTCGCCTGCGGAGCGCTGGGGTCGAGCCCCATGGCGGGGCCGAGACCGAGCGTCGAATCGTCCTTCGCAGGCTCGTCGGCGAGCGCTTCAGAGGCGATCAAACTAGTGCACAGCAGGGCGAGCCCAAACGTCAGGCGCTTGCACGTCGTCAGGCGTCGCGCTGACTCGCAGGTGAAAGAAGGCATCAGAATCTACTCCAGCGTGCGTTTGCCATGGCGAGACTCACCACCAAATTTGGACGTTGAGGGCGAAGAGCTGATCGTCGAGGCGGTCGCCTGGCGTGATCGTGCTTGCTTCGGCGTGAGTGTGGGGCCCGTACAGCCACTTGGCGTAGAGCAGCGTGATCGTCTCGCGACTCTGCCAATCGCTTCGGAACACGAGGCGTGGCGCGAGCACGTGAAACGTCTCTTCCGAGTCTTTGGAGTTCGGCACGACGCGATCGGCGCGCATGCCGACACCCATATAGGGAGAGAACGTGTACATGACATCCGCGCCGTATTTGTCGCGGACTCGGCCATTGAACGGTTCGAAATCGCTCCAACTCTTGGCGATCACGAAGCCCGCATTGACCACGATGTCCGGCCCGTCATTGTTGAAGGGCGTCGGGTAGCTCACGATCCGCGCCAAGCTCGCGCCATAGTTGAGCCCAGCCGCCCAGAGCTTGCCGGTGCCTTGCGTTGGCGGTCCCCACCAGCGATTAGTGAGCGATTCGCCGTCCCCACCGAAGGAGATCATGCCTTTGACTGGGTACGCGTTTTGGCCGCGAATGTAGGACGTCCCAACGCCGAGGTAGCCCCAGATCGGGGACGAGATGCTGGCATCGAACCCGTACGTGTCGATGCTGCCGTCCTTGATGTAGGACTCGTCGAGCTGCGGCGTGGTCAGGTTGTCGAGCGGGCGCTGCGTGCGGTCGTCTTGGGCCCAGTTTTTGAAGTAGTGCAGGCGCGCGCGGATATCGATATTGCCCTTTTTCTCGATCCCGACGTGCGCGTGATGCACCCACGCAGCGGGCCAGACCGGACTGCCGGAGCCATTTTGCCCGGTCTGAAAGACGTTGATGACGCCCGTGCCGTTGCGCGTACCTAAAAAGCCGTCCTCGATGGCCAAGGAGAGTGAGTCGCTGAGGTCGTAGTCGACCGCCACCTTCTCGCCCACGCCACGCGCACCCGCGACCATCGTGTTCGTGTACATGCCCGGACCGTATTGGCCGATATTGCCGTACGAATCGTAGAAATAGCCGAACGCGGCGTGCACGTTGAACGGGCCCACCGGAAAGCGCTTCACATCCAGATAGGCGTTGTTGATGAACTGCTGCGCGCCGATTTGGTAGTAGGTCGAAGGGTCGTCGATATTCCAAGTCGTGAGCGAGACATTGGCGCTCACCTTCGAATTGCCGTACACGAACGCCATCTGCGCCCACTGCCCGGGCATCGTGCTCGTCCCGACGAAAGACGCATATTCATCGACGGTCTGCGGCGGCGCGTGAAACACCGTCGTGCTCTGCCCGTCACTCGTCACGACCCGTTTGTTGGCGCTGAACTGCAGCGACCCGCTGAAGAACCCAGTCCACTGAAACGTCCAGTCGCTCGAGCGCGCTGGCGCGCCGTACGACGGCGTGAAGCCACCCGGCAACGCAGCGACGGTCGGCGCATATGGCGACAAGGACAACGTCGACAGCCTGCGATAGCCCGGCACGTAGCCAGCGCTCGGCAGCTCATCGCGCGCTTCCGGTGCTAACGGTGGCGCGGCGGGCGGCGCTACGGGCACGGCCGGCGCAATCGACTCGGGCGTTGGCGGAACAGGAGCCGTTTGTGCGTTCGGCGCAACCGGTGGCGTCGTGTCGGTTGCCGCGTCGTCGGCTGGGTTGGGCGGCGCGGCGGGCTCTGCCTCGGGAGCCGCTTCCGTTTGCGCTGCGGGCGAACTCGGCGGCAATGGCGCGGTCGCGTCGGTCTTAGGCGGGTCAGCGGCCCGCGCCGGGGCGGCGAGGGACAGCAGCGCCCCGCCAATGAGCGCCGGCACGAGCCGTGAATTAGAGGGGATTTCGCGCAAACGCATGGTTCAATACGGGAGAGGAAGCACGGCTCCAGTCACCTGAATTTCGACCGAAAGCGGCGCATGACCGGTGAGCGCAACGCTGCGCGCATCGGGCTGGCTGCCGCCGACGCTGATCCGAAACTGCCCCGGCTCGAGCATGCGCCGACCGTGTTCGTCGATCAACGAGAGGTCGCGCGCATTCAAACGGAAGTGAACGCGTCGAGACTCGCGCGGCTGTAGTGTGAGGCGCTGGAAACCTCGCAAGTCGTGAATCGGAACCGAGCAGGAGCTCGTCATGTCCTTCACGTACAACTGAACGACTTCGTCCCCGGCGCAGGCGCCCGTGTTGCTCACCACGACCGAGACCTCGAGCTCCTCACCAGCGGCAATGCGCGCGCTCGACACGGTCAGCTCCGAATACTGAAACGTCGTGTACGACAGGCCGTAGCCAAATGGATACAGCGGCTCGGCCTCGAGGTAGCGATACGTACGCCCTTTCATCGAGTAGTCGGCGATCGGCGGCACGTCGTCAGTGCTGCGCGGAAACGTGATGGGCAGGCGCCCCGCGGGGTTCACGTCACCGAAGAGCGCTTCGGCGATCGCAGTGCCACCCTCTTGCCCCGGGTAGAAAGCCTGCACGATCGCGCTCACGTTCTGCTCGGCCCACGAAAGATCGAGCGCACTGCCGCTGAGCAGGACCAACACCGTCGGTTTCCCCAAGGCCACGAGCTGCTCGAGCAACACGTTCTGCAGCCCCGTCAGCCGCAAATCGAGTTTGTCTCCCGCCGCTTCGGAGTTGCCGGCGTCACCCTGCTCGCCCTCGATGTCGGCGGACAACCCCAAACAGAGCACGACCACGTCCGCGCGCTCCGCCATGCTGGCGGCTTCCGACAAGTTGCCAGCGCGACTCAGACCGTCCGTATTAGTCCCGAGCCGCAAGCAGCCCGGCGCGTACCAAACCTTGGTCGCCTCCGACACGATGTTTCGAATTCCGTCGAGTGGCGTCACCACCTGGGAAGCGATGCCGAAGTAGTTGGCGCGCAATACCTCTGGATCGTGCGCGTTCGGCCCGATCACCGCGATGCGCCGGATCTCTTTGGAGAGCGGCAGGAGACCGCCGTGGTTCTTGAGCAGCACGATCGACTCGCGCGCAGCGTGGAGTGACAGTGCCCGGTGCTCGTCGCTGTCATTCACCTCGTACGGGATCGACGCAAACGGAACCCGTTCGGGTGGATCGAACATGCCGAGCTGCATGCGTGCGCTGAACAAGCGCTTCACACAAACGTCGATCTCCTCTTCGCTCACCAGACCTTGCTCGAGCGCGGCCGGTAGATGCTCGTAGCTGCAACCGCAGTTCAGGTCACAGCCCGCTTTGACCGCGAGCGCCGCGGACTCTTCGAAGGTCTTGGTGACGTTATGGCCTTCATGCAGATCCTTGATCGCCCAGCAATCACTGACGACGTACCCTTGAAAGCCCCACTCTTCCCGCAGAATCCGCTGCAGCAGCGTGACGCTCGCGGAGCACGGCTCACCGTTGGTGCGGTTGTACGCGGACATCACGCTGTGCGCCTTGGCCTCGGTCACGCATGCGTGGAAAGCGGGCAAGTACGTCTCTCGCAGGTCTTTTTGGCTGGCGATCGCGTCGAAGCTGTGGCGTAGCCCTTCGGGGCCACTGTGCACGGCGAAGTGCTTCGGCGTCGCGACCACCTTGAAATACTTCGAGTCGCCGCCCTGCAGCGCTCGGCAGAACGCCACGCCCAAGCGCGCAGTCAGATACGGACACTCACCGTACGTTTCGTGACCGCGGCCCCAACGTGGGTCGCGAAAAATGTTGATGTTGGGTGCCCAGAACGTGAGCCCCTTGTACATGCCGTGGTCCGCATGCCGCAGATACTCGTGGTGCTTGGCGCGCGCTTCGTCGGCGATGGCAGTGGCGACCTCGGTCAAGCGCGGCACACTCCACATGGCAGCCAACGCGATGGCCTGAGGAAAAACGGTGGCGATGCCAGCCCGCGCAACGCCGTGCAAGCCCTCGTTCCACCAGTTGTAGGCTGGGATGCCGAGCGCCGGAACCGCCGGCGCCTCATGCAGCATCTGAGCGGTCTTTTCCGCCAGCGACAGGCGCGACACGAGGTCGGCCACGCGTTCACCGAGCGGCAGCTCGGGGTCGCGAAATGGAAAATCCACCATGAGCGCCTTGATAGCATCGTTCACTCGGATTCCGGGTGGACAAATCGAGTTACTAGTTTGGCAAGAGCACAGCACTTTCCCACGAAAGCAGCGCTCGTTCCGGCCTTCGCGCGATATTCCTGCAAACCTGGAATCGATTTCATGCATTATACGTGGAATCGTTTTCATACCCTGTTGGATTGACGATCCGGAACCGTTTCCCGTGGCCACCGCGCGAGTTTCGGG
>DATHOI010000619.1:0-4981 GCA_035485095.1 Polyangiaceae bacterium
CGTCCTCGTTGCGAATTAGAAACACGTTCTCGGGTTTCAGATCGCGGTGCACGATGCCCGCTTCGTGCGCGCGACCCACGGCGCGACCGATGTGAGTCACGACGCGCGCGGTGTCCGCAGACGGCAGCCGACCCACGCGACGCAACCGCTGCGCCAAGTTCTCGCCGTCGAGCAGCTCCATGACGATGAACGGCAGCTTGTCGTCCACGCCGTAGTCGAGGATCTGAACGACGTGCGGACTGCGCAGGGTGGCGGCTGACTGCGCCTCACGCATGAAACGGCCGAGCGTCTCCTCGTCCGGCACGGCCTCGCGATCGATCAGCTTGACGGCCACCGGAGCTGCCAAAACCAGGTGCTGGGCGCGCCAGATGGAGCCCATTCCGCCGGCCCCCAGCCGTTCGTCCAGCCGGTAGCGACCGACGAGCACGCGATCGCGAAGCAAAGCCGGGTCAACCATGTCGGGAGCGAGGCACCATAGCGCTTGCAAGCCAAGGGCGCACCACTTTCGAGCCGAGTCACGGACCTTCCGTCCGGGAGGCGGTGTAGGCTTGCCGAACGATGGTAACCGAAGTCTGTGATTCGAGTCAGCTTGCGAATGTTGCGGCAGAACGCATCGCCGCGGCGCTGATCGCGACGATTGCGGCGGAGGGCGAGGCCTCGCTGGCGTTGGCCGGCGGCACGACACCGCGGGTCGCTTACGAACAGCTCGCAAGAATCTCAGGAATAGATTGGACCCGGGTAAACGTTTACTTCGGCGACGAGCGCGCGGTTCCAGCAACCCATCCGGATAGCAATTTTCGGATGGCGGAAGCCGCGTTGTTCAGCCGTGTGGCATTGCCCGCAAACAACATTCACCGCGTGCAAACCGAGCTCGGCGATCGAGACGCCGTCGCGCGCGCCTACGAAGCGCTGTTGCCGGAACGGCTCTCACTGATGGTCCTCGGCATCGGCGAAGATGGTCACACAGCCTCGCTCTTTCCGGGCAGTCCGGCGCTCGCTGAACGCTCGCGCCGTTTCCTACCCGTGATCGGTCCGAAGCCACCGCCCGAGCGGTTCAGCGTCACTCCGCCAGTGATCGAAGGCGCGCGGCAGCTCATCGTGCTTGCGACGGGTGCAGGCAAAGCGCAAGCGGTCGCTCGCGCGCTGACAGGTCCCGTCGATGTCGAGCACACGCCCTCTGCGTTGGCGCGGAGCGGCGTGTGGTTGCTGGATACCGACGCCGCCGCACAGCTCGATCGCTGATCTTCAGGCCCCCGCTCAGTCGACGTTGAAGGTCTGCACAAGCTTGGCGATTGCTTCCGGGGTTGCCGCGCCCTCCGCCAAAAATTCGAGCGTGCGCAGCGGTGCGCCGAGCCCCGCCAGCCGCTTCAAACATTCGTCTTGGACGCGCTCGCGCTGCGCGCGACGCGCTCCGCTGGCCAGGACATCGCCCGCTGGCGTCGTCGTTTGCGGTGCCCCGAGCTCGGCCATGAGCTCACGCTGCACCTTCGGAAATAGCGGCGCCAAGTGCGAATTGACGACCAATTCCGCAATCGGCAGGGTGAGCTCCGTGCGCAACGCAGCGCACAGCTCGAGCGTCTCGTTGGTGGGCATTTCCTCGGGCAAGGTCACGACCACGACGCCGCTTCGAGCGGGATCGCGAAACATCTCCCAGGCGCGCTCGGCATCGCTCCTGAGCACCCCGGGCGGCGCGATATCGACGATCACTTTCGGCACGCGCAACATATCCAAGCCATGCCCCGTGGCGGGCGCATCGAACAACACCACATCGAAGCGCGGTCGACCGTCCTCGTCCTGCTCGGTCGCGTGGTACCAAGCTTTGCCGAGCAGCGACCATTCCCTCAGACCGGGTGTTCCGCTCAGGAATCCACTCACGTACTTGCTGTCGAAAATTGCGTCCACGAGCACGCGGTTCTTGAGCTTCAGCGCGCCGTATTCGCGCAACGCGACTTCCGAAACCAGTCGCACACCCCAAATACCAGGCCTCAGCGGCGCAATCGACGACGTCAGTGCGTCGGCACCGAGCAGTGCCGAGAGCCGTTCCTTCGCACCGCACACGGTCACTAAAACGCGCAGCCCACGCGCGGCTAGAGCGCTCGCCAGGGCAGCGGTCACGGTCGTCTTGCCCACGCCGCCTTTGCCGGTGATAAACAGAAAGCGCCGGGGCGCAAAGGCTCGCATCGTGGGCGCTGGCGTTTTGTCCCGCCCGCGCGCGGAGGTCAAATTCCGCCCCGTGGTCGGGCATGTTTGGGGCGTGCTACACGTTCGTCCACCGGAGGTTTCATGCTCTCGCGTGCCGCTTTGTTCGTCGCTTCTAGTGTCTGCTTTCTTTCGACATTCGGCTGCAAATCGCGGCCCGGCTCGAGCCTGGCAGCAGCCAGCGCGAGCGCCCTAGCCAGCGCGTCTACGTCCGCCTCGGTGCCGATCGTTCAACCGCGCACGATTCAAGTCCCGATCGGCCCGCGGCTCGCCATCCTGGCTGGTCAGGGGATCGGGCCGATCCGCTTCGGCGCGACCGTCGCAACCATCGAGCGCCTGATGGAAGCGCCTTGCGAAGTAAAGACACCGGACACGTGTCGCTACATCATGCAGGCCGTCGAGTTCGATCTGAAAGACGGCGTGACGGACCGTATCGTCATTCATCGCCACGAGCGACCCGCGGGCCCGGACGCGCAGGGCAAGCCTCAGGTGTACGGCTTTTTCAACGGCGGGATCCCGCCGTCTCTCGGCTTCGGCATGATCCCAGCTGCGATTCTGAAGGCGCTCGGCCCAGCGACGAGCGTGGAGAAAGTCACCACGGCCAATGACTTCAACACCGTCGAGCGCGACACCTACCCAGGGATGGTCCTCGAGTACGACCGCTATACGAACGGCAACGTGATCTTGGGTGGCGTGATCCTCAGCAAGGCCGACGTGAACCCAACACCGGGCTTGCCGAGCGCTGCGGGCAGCAACGCGACCGCCAAACAAAAAAAGTGAAACGCGCTCAGACGTGACGCACGCGCCGGCGCTCTTGAATCATGTGCTGGGTGATCGCACGTTGTGCCTCGAGCGGCTCGATCAGCGTCCACACGTCGTGTTCCTTCTGGCCACCGGCGGACTCGAGCAGGATATCCGCCGCGCGCTCCGGCGAAATCGCATCGAAGTGACGACCGGGGAGCTCGACGACCGCGGTCCGCGCGCGCAAACCTTCGAGCGTGCGGAGCATCTTGTCGAGCACCGCGCGAAACACGGGGTCATTGAACTCGGTCTGTTTGCCGATGCCGAAGAGCAGCAGCTTGTCGAACGGCAATTTGGGCTTGCCCGGGACGAGCACCACCTCACCCACTCTGCCCGTCGCGAAACCGCTTTGGATGAGCCGTGAGATCCGACCCGCCAGACGAAAATCCAACAGCCCAGTGACACCGTGTGGCGGACGTTCGTCGGACGCCAAGGTCGAAACGATGACCTCGGTGCCGAGGAGATCGAGCTTACGCAGTTCGGGCGTCGTGAACCGCAGATCCAAGCGACCTCAATTCGCGTCGCTGTCTGGCGGCGCGGCCCCAGAGACGTCAGAGCGTCCCAGATTTTCGGCGATGCGATCGAGCACCCCATTTACGAAGGCGCCGCTGTCCTCGGTGCCGAAGCGCTTCGCGACCTCCACCGCTTCGTCCAAGATCACCGCGCGGGGCACGTCATTCTGCTCGATGAGCTCCCACGCGCCCATGCGCAGCACATTGCGATCGACCCGCGTCATGCGCTCGAGCCGCCAATTTTGGCTGGCTTTCTTGATCTGTTCGTCGACCTTTTCGAGATCGCGGAACACGCCGCGCACGAGCGCATCCGCGTAGGGCCGACCCTCGGGATCGTCCGCGGGGAGCTCAGCCCAGAAGTCGATGATCGCACGCTCGACTTCGGTGCCACCGGCCTCCACGGCAAACAGCATTTGCAAAGCAGCCTCTCGGGCCTGAGTACGCGCGCCCATGCTGAGCCCGGGTCAGAAACCGGCTTCCGTGAGCGCGTGACCGAGCGAGACGAGCTCGATCGCCGCGAGCGCAGCGTCGAAGCCCTTGTTCCCAGCCTTGGTTCCGGCGCGCTCGATGGCTTGTTCGATCGTGTCGGTCGTCAATACGCCGAAGCTAACCGGCGTCCCCGAGGACAACGCAACCTGCGCGACGCCCTTGGAAACCTCGCTCGAGACGTAATCGAAGTGCGGGGTCGAGCCGCGAATCACCGCGCCGAGCGCGATCACGGCCTCTAATTTGTCGCTATTTGCCAAACGCGCGCAGGCGAACGGAATCTCCCATGCGCCCGGAACGCGAACGATACTGATGTTCTGCACTTCCACACCGTGTCGCTTCAGCGCGTCCAGCGCGCCGTCGACCAGACGTTCGACGATGAAGCTGTTGAAGCGTGCGGCGACGATGGCAAAGCGCGCCCCTTTCGGGACGATCAAGGTGCCTTCGATGGACTCGGGAGCTTTCTCGTTCGACATCAGGATTCCTACGGCGAGCAGCGGCCCAAGCCGCGCGGGCCGAATGCTAGACGGTTAGCGGGCTCACGCAAGCTCAGGAGGTCTTTTGCATGGAGACCAGCGGGACGCTCTCCACGAGCTCCAGGCCGTAGCCCTGAATACCTGCGATTTTCCGCGGATTATTGGTCAAGAGTCGGATCTTGCATAACCCGAGCTCGCGTAGAACCTGCGCCCCGAGTCCGTATTCGCGTAGTGTCCCGCCGTGTGGGCGAGCCGGCACGCTCGTCCGAAGCGATGAATTGGGCGAGCTCTTCGGCTCGAGGCGTCGCAGCAGCCGCTCCAAGTCGTCGCGCAAGTCCCCTTGGGGTGGCAAGTACACGATCACGCCGCTGCCCTCGCGCTCGATGGCGTCGATGGCCTCGTCCAAGTGCTTTGCACCGTCACCCGTCGTCGACGTGAACACATCAGCCAGCGTAGAGCCGGCGTGCATGCGGCAGAGCGTCGCGCGAGCTCCGTCCAGGTCGCCCT
>DATHOI010000620.1:0-5499 GCA_035485095.1 Polyangiaceae bacterium
ACGCGACGGCGCTACCGACCGACGCCCCGCACATGAGCCCGACGCTCGACGGCACGTGCAGCGCGGCTGCCGGCGCGCTCGTGTGCACGAGCGCAGCCTGCGACACCAAAGACAACGAATGCGGCTACGCCAACGGGGACGGTCCGTGCACCGCGACCAACGGGGCGACCGTCTGCCGCTCGACCATCTGTGCCATCACGGGTCCGAGTCAGGGGACCTGCGTCGGCTGCTCGGAAGACTCGCAGTGCGGAGGGCTCACGCCCGTGTGCAACACGACCAGCGGTGACTGCGTGGTGTGTCTGACCTCGAGTCAGTGCTCGAACGCGACGCCGGTATGTGACGCCACGTCGTCGGCTTGCGTGCCGTGCAACGGCGACAACGGCTCGACCGCGACTCACCCGTGCAGCACGACGACTGCGCCGCTGTGCTTCTTGTCCGGCGCGTCCGCGGGTCAGTGCGGTAAGTGCGCGACCGACGCGGACTGTCAGGGCAGCGCCGGGAACATCTGCGACGTGACGAGTGGCCTGTGCACGCAGGGCTGTCACACCGACAGCGACTGCAGCGCTTCGGACTGGTGCAATGGCGAGCCCAACACTCTCGGCGTGTGCGCCCCGAAGCTCGCAAACGGGACGCCGCTGCCGTCGACTCCGTCGACCGTCACGACGTGCTCGCCGGCCGTCGGCACACGCGTCTGCGCGTCGGGCGCGTGCGATCCGAAGGACAATAGCTGCGGATTTGCACCGGGTGACGGCTCCTGCAACAACGACGAGCAGTGCCGCAATGACAGCTGCGACCCGACGACGCAGACGTGCGGCGCTGGTTGCACGACCGATTCCGATTGCCCCGCTGGCGATTTCTGCGGCAGCGCGGCGACATGCACCCCCAAGTTGCCAATGGGCGCGACGTGTGCGGGCTCGAACCAATGTCAGAGCAG
Organism: Polyangiaceae bacterium; assembly: GCA_035485095.1. Lineage (GTDB taxonomy): Bacteria > Myxococcota_A > Polyangia > Polyangiales > Polyangiaceae > PMG-095. The sequence goes on from DATHOI010000620.1 coordinate 935, forward strand.
CGACTGCGACAGCACTGTTTGCAGCACGGTCATTGGGTCGGGAGCTGGTCTGCTCTGCGCGGTGCGCTCGGTGGGTGGCTCCGGCGGTGACCGTGGCTTGGTGATCTTCGGTGTACTGCTCGGGGCGGCGAGCGTTGCGCGTCGACGACGCCGTTCGACTACAGAAAGGAAAGAAGCGTGAGGAATTTCCAGCTCGTACGGCGCGCGCTCGGTGCGTCCACCCTCTGTTTGAGCGCCGCTTGGACTTCGCTAGCTGCGGCTCAGGCGGCCCCCGCGCCTGCCGCATATCCACCTGCGGCTGCGCCCCCGCCGGGGTATGCCGGCTACCCGCCGCCCGCGGCTTACCCGCCGCCCCCGCCGGGTTATGCCTACGCCGCGCCCGGCTATTCAGCTTATCCGCCGCGACTGCGCGCACCCGACAGCGTGCCGTACGACGGCGGTCCGGTGCCTGCCGGCTATCACATCGAGGAGCGTCCGCGCCGCGGTCTGTTGGTCGGCGGCCCGATCATCCTCGGCGTGCCGTACGTGCTCGGTCTGGCCGTGGCCTCGGGCGGCAATTTCCCAAACTCGACCGGTTGGCTGCTCGTGCCTGGCATCGGTCCATGGATCACCCTGGCCTTGCGGCACAAGTCCAGCACCACGTGCTCGGATTCCTCGAGCCTCGGTGACTGCGTCGACACGACGCTCGATGGCGCAACGCGCACGTTCTTGGTCATCGACGGGTTCATGCAGACTGCCGGAGCGGTCATGACCATCGTTGGCATTGCGTCGCCTCGTGAAGTCATCACTCGCGACTTCGTGGGCAGCCTGCATTTTACGCCGAGCCCGATGGGGCGCGCAGGGTACGGTGGGCTCGTCACCGGCGAGTTCTGATTCGCATCTCGAGTGCGTTCACGTAGCGCCGGGCCGTGCGTGCGTTTTGAAGGGGGCAGGGCTAGCGGCGGCGTTTAGCGCCGAGCCCGCGCGGAACCACTCGAGCTGGGCGCTGCTGTAGCTGTGACGCAGCTCGATCGACTCGGTCGTGCCGTCCGCGTGCTCCAGTGAGCAGGGCACGGGTCTACCGGCTTCGAGCGTGTGCAAATGGGCGAGTGTCAGGCGGTCGTCCGCGCGGATGCGATCGTAGTCAGCGGGATCGGCGAACGTCAGCGCGAGCAGGCCTTGCTTCTTCAGGTTCGATTCATGGATGCGAGCGAAGCTGCGGGCGATCACGACTGCGCCGTTCAGTAAACGAGGCGAGAGCGCGGCATGCTCGCGGCTGCTGCCCTCACCGTAGTTGTAGTCGCCGACGATGGCCCACTTCACATTGCTGGCTCGGTAAGCGCGCGCCACATCCGCGACGCGCTGCCCGGTTTCGCCGGTCAACACGTTCGTCACGGCCCCCACTTCGTCGCTAAAGGCGTTGCGCGCGCCCAGAAGCAGGTTGTCGCTGAACCGCTCGAGGTGCCCTCGGTATCGGAGCCAAGCGCCAGCGGGTGAGATTTGATCAGTGGTCGTCTTGCCCTTGGCCTTGATTAGTATCGGGAGTCGTTCGAAATCGCGCCCGTCCCAAGCAGGCCAAGGTGCGAGCCGAGCCAAGCGCGTGCTCGCGGGGTCGATTTTGGGCACCGCCTGCGCGTTTTCAGGGGGCGCCGAGTACGAACCCGCGTCGGGCTCGAACGGCTCTTTGGGGACGTCCGGCGCGACGGGTGGCGTGAGCCAAAAGGGCGTGCCGTCGCTGCCCAACAAGGGGTCGGTGAGGGGGTTGAAGGAGAGTCGGCCAGCGATGGCGAAGGCCATCACGAGCTCGGGACTGGCGATGAACGCGTTCGTCGTCGCGTGCCCGTCGTTTCGACCCGCGAAATTGCGATTGTACGAAGTGACGATGCTATTCGGCGTGCCGGCCGCCGCGTCCGAGCGCTGCCACTGCCCGATGCACGGACCGCACGCGCTGGCGAGGACGACAGCCCCGGCGTCGCGCAAGGTCCCGAGCTGACCATCGCGTTCGGTCGTCGCACGGACGCGCGCGGTCCCGGGCGTCACGAACAGTGCCGTGCGCGCTGCCAGGCCGTGCGCTGTTGCTTGCGCAGCCACGTGAGCCGCGCGCGTCAGATCCTCGTACGACGAATTCGTGCAGCTGCCGATCAGGGCAGCCGACAGCGCGTCCGGAAATTCCTGCGCGCCAGCGCGGATCTCAGCGACGAAAGCCGAAATCGAGCGGGCGCGGTCGGGCGAGTGCGGGCCCGAAACGTGAGGCTCGAGCGCGGAGAGGTCGAGCCGGAGCACGCGCTCGTAGTGACGCTCTGGCTCAGCCTCCATCTCCGTGTCGGGCTCGAGTAACCCTTGGTGGCGCGCGACGACGGCGGCGATCTCGGCGCGGTTCGTGGCCTCGAGGAAGCGTCGCATGCGCGCGTCCATCGGGAAGACGGACGTCGTCGCGCCCAGCTCCGCCCCCATATTGCAGATGGTTGCCTTGCCCGTCGCACTGATGGTGCGCGCGCCCGGCCCGATGTACTCGAGGATGGCGTTCGTCGCCCCGGCAACACCCAGCTCTGCGGCGATCCGCAAAATGACGTCCTTGGCTGATGTCCAACCGCTGAGCGTGCCAGTCAGATACACCGCGAAGCGCCGCGGATAGAGCACTTGCCACGAAAGTCCGGCCATCACCTCGACCGCGTCGGCGCCGCCGACACCGACCGCGCACGCCCCGAGGCCGCCGGCATTCGGTGTGTGGGAGTCCGTGCCGATCACGAGCTGCCCTGGGAACGCATAGTTTTCGAGTACGACTTGGTGAATGATGCCGCCGCCGGGTGCCCAAAAGCCTGCGCCGTAGCGCGCGGCCGCGCTGCGGAGGAAGTCATAGACTTCGCCGTTCTCTGCGATCGACGCGCGCAGATCGAGGAGACCGTCCGTGCGCGCCTGGACCAAGTGATCACAATGAATGGTCGTCGGCACGGCGACGCGGTCGCGCCCCGTTTGCATGAATTGAAGCAGGGCGGTCTGCCCGAGGACATCCTGAAGCACGACGCGGTCGGGCCGTAGCTCGAGGTAAGTTGCGCCCGGTGTCAGCTCGGACGCCTCGGGATCGTCGAGGTGACCGAGCAGTAATTTGTCGGCTAGCCCGAGCGGGCGACCGATGCGTTGCCGAACGCGGTCGAGGTTTTCGGAGAGCTGGCTGCAAATGGCACGAGCGGAGGCGGCTGTGGGTTCGATAGGAAGAGGCTGCATGCCAATGAGTTAGGGATTTTTGTCTCATTAGTCTCTCGAATCATTGGAATAAGATATAGTCCAACTTGGAATATGTTGAGCGGTATCGATGCTCTGGTTGCTCTCGAGACGTTCGGCACGGTGAGCGAGGCCGCGACGCGCCTGCGGCTCACGCAATCTGCGGTCAGCAAGCGCATCCAAGCGCTCCAAGCGGAGGTCGGGTTCCGTCTCGTCGAGCCGAGCGGCAGGCGCGTTACGCTCACGCCGCAAGCCGTCGCGTTTCTAGATCGCGCGCGCCCGCTCGTGGCCGAGCTGCGCGGCCTTTCCAAGCAACCCGCGTTCGCTTCGACGACGTCCTTTTCGATGGCGCTCGCCGATTCGATCGCGGCCTCGTGGGGCCCGGCGGTGGTTCGGCGCGTCCTCGTCGAGCTGCCGACAGTGCACGTCGAGCTTCACGCTCACCGCAGCATCTTGGTCATCGAGAGCGTTCGCCTCGGCCGCTACGACGTTGGCCTGTGTACGGAATCGGCGGCAGCCGGAGATCTCGTGCAGGAACCATTGACGGACGAGCCGCTGGTGCTGGTTCCTTCGGCGTTGAGTAGCCGGCTCGACCGCAAGCAGCCGCTCATCTGCATCGAGCAGACGTCGGCTACCTGGCGGGCAAGCCACGCCTTGCTCGCCCAGCGCCACCCGGAGCTCTTCGGCAGCCCGCTCATTTTCGTCGAGTCGTTCGCGGCAGTCGCGCAAATGCTCCGCTCGGGCTTCGGCAATGGGATCCTGCCGCTCGGGCTGGCGCGAGAGCTCCGCATTCCGCGTCGCTGCCAGCGCAAGCTCGGCGTTGCCCGACGCATCGTGCTCCTGATGCGCAAATCACTGCATCAAGATGCGACGTTCACTTTGCTACGCAGCATGCTCACGCGAGCGATTCAGGACCGCTTTAGGGTCTGAAAAAGGGAGACGCGATCCGCGTTTTGCGCTCAGAATCGCGTCTTTCTCGCTCGTTTTTCCGCAACCGAGGCACGCTGCTTGACCGACTGCACGGGCGGCGAGAAGGTTTGGCTCGCCACGCTGGCCCCATACCCATGCTTTGCTTGAAAGACACGTTTGCCGTGCGCAGGTTTCGGTTCGGGTTGGGGTCGTTGGTGTGCTCGCTCGCTGTAGCTTGTGGGGGTAAGTCCCTAGGCCTCTCCGAGCAAAGTGGCGCCGGAGCGGGCGGGAGCGTAACGAGCAGTGCTGGCTCGAGCGGCGAGAGCGCGGGCCTTGGCGGCGGCGGTGGCGTCGCGGCGCAAGCGGGCAGCTCCGGAAGTGCTGAGCAAGGTGGCGACTCGGGGCTGAGCTCGACAGAAGGTGGCGCGGCGGGCGCTTCCGGAACGCCGCTGAGC
>DATHOI010000621.1:0-8085 GCA_035485095.1 Polyangiaceae bacterium
CCGCCGTGCTCGGTATCGTGATCACGATGGCGCACTTGGACGGCGGCCCCGAAGAGATCGGTCATCACGTCGCGGCGGCGCTCGTCGGCACGTTTCTCGGGATTTTGCTGTGCTACGGCATGGTCGGCCCAATGGCGACCAGCGTGGAGATTCAGGGCGCGGCCGAGGCGCGTTACATGTTGTGCATCAAGGAGGCGGTCGTCGCGGCGGCGCGCGGCGTGAACCCCGCGATTGCGATCGAGTTCGCGCGCCGCGCGATCTTCTCCGATGAGCGGCCGTCGAGCGCGGAGCTCGACAAGGCGTTCGCCGAATTGAAGGGCAAGTAGCCGATGGCCGGCGGTGGCGGTAACACGGGCGGCGGCGCCAAAATCGTCATCGTCAAGAAGATCGTCAAAGGCCACGCCGCGCACCACGGTGGCGCTTGGAAAGTGGCCTACGCCGATTTCGTCACCGCCATGATGGCCCTCTTCATGGTGCTCTGGCTCCTGTCCCAGACCGATCAAGAGACGCGCTCCGAGCTGTCGGAGTACTTCCGGACCGGGGTTTTTTCCGGCGCGCCGTCGATCCTGAATGGCGGCAGCGGTATCCAGAACAAGGCATTCTTCGATGTCGTGGGTTCCTCGCATACGCAACCGGAGCAGGTGGCGTTCGAGCGAGTTTCCCTGGCCGTGCGCGCCCAGCTCACGCAAATGGCGGGTGAAGATCCGCAAATCAAGGAAGCGGGCGACCAGATCAAAGTCAGCGTGACCGAGGAGGGGCTGCTCATCCAAATTCTGGATGGTGGGCAGAACCTGCTTTTTGATCTCTCCTCGGCAGAGCTCAAGCCGAAGCTGGTCGAGATTCTGTCGCGCATCGCGCCCGTGTTGGCGCGGCTCGACAATCAGATCCAGGTGCACGGCCACACCGATGCGCGACCATTTCCGGCGGGCTCGGGTCGTTCGAATTGGCAGCTCTCATTCGAGCGCGCCGACCGCGCGCGCGCGGTGCTGGAGAAGAACGGCTTACGCGCGGGTCAGGTTTCTGGCGTGTTCGCGCACGGGGCGACCGCGCTGATGAAGCCGGACGAGCCGTTCGCGCCCGAGAATCGCCGCTTGTCGATCTTGGCCGTGCGGCGCGGCATGGAGAAGGTAGCGGCGCGCGGTCAACCGACCGAGCCCAGCGACGCTCCGAAGGAAAAGCCGAAGCCCGAGTCGAAGGCCGAGCCCAAGCAAGATTGACCGGTTCCTGGCCGGTCGCGCGGCGCGATCAATCCGCGAGCGTCTGAAAAATGGGTTCCAGCTCGAGCACGGTGACGCCTTGCTCGAGCGCGGCGTCGAGCAGCAAGCTTTGGCTCGCGGGCTCGGGCAGATCGATCAGGTAGCGCGTCACTCGGCTGCCGGCTGCGAGCAGCGCGTTGAACGCCCTTGGGCTCGCTTGCTCGGTGACCCGACAACCCACACGCGCCAGAGCGGCGGTAAAATCGCTGTTTTTAGCGCCTACTAGCGTCAGCAGGTAGCGTGGGCTGGGAGCAAACACGCGGCTCGGCGAACCGTGGGCCACCAGCGTCCCGTGCTTCAGCACGAACAGCTCATCGCATGCGTCGAGGAGCGCGCGCTCGGCGCTGGGCGTGCTGGGCAGCGCAGTTGAAACAATCAGCCGGCTCCGTTCCGCGGCGTGTGCGCACAGCCTCGCGATGTAGTCCGCGGATGCAGCGTCCAGATCGTGTAACGGTGTTTCGAGACAAAGCACGGCCGGAGCCGTAACTGCCGCACAAGCAATGGCGATGGCGCGCGACTGGTAGCGGACGAGCCGGCCCAGGGCGCGGGGCGCGAGCTCGCTGAGGCCGTATTCCTCGAGTGCACGTCGCGCGTCGTTTTTCGCGCGAGCAGGCGAGCCGTGACTGAGCCGCGCTGCGTGCTCCAGATACTCGAAGACCGAAAATGAGGCCGGCAGATCTGGGTCACAAGCGGCAAAACCGACGACCCCGTGCGTTAGCGCGACGTGCACATCCGAGTCCAAGATTCGAGCGCTGCCACGGGTCAACGTGGACTGGTTCGTGAGCGCTCGAAACAGCGGCTGCCAATTGCCAACCAAGCCGATGCGCCGAGCATCGCTACGCAGGCTGAGCGGCGCTACCTCCGTCGCGCCGACGCGATCAAAGCTCGCGTCATGGAGCTCGAGCGTCGCGGCTTGCGACGCAGCGCTCTCCGGTTCGGTCACGGGCCGACCGGTGTCATTTCCATCAGCGCGAAGGGCTTGTCGCCCGTGATGGACATGAACGGCGAGAGCGCGCGCACTAGATCGAGCAGCTGAGCCGGCAACAAACCGGCCGCGGGCGGCGCCTCTTCATGCACCCCTTCGATGCCCAGAATTCGCCCGATCAAGGTCGTGTCGGGCGGCGGCAGTTCCACGATCGGCCCGTGCTCGGAAACATGACCGAGCTTGCGCGCGAGCGCGAGCGCTTGACGGAGACCACCGATCTCGTCGACGAGCTTGCGGTCCAGCGCTTGCTCGCCAGTCCAGACGCGACCTTGACCCACGGCGTCGACCTCGGGTTTGGAGAGCTTTCGCCCAGTGGCAACGCGCGTCAAAAACACGTCGTAGAATTGAGCCACCTTGCGTTCGAGCTCAGTGCGCTCCTCCGGTGAGAAGGGACGGAAGATCGATTCTGCATCAGCGCGCGGTGCGGTCTTGTACACCTCGACGGTGACGCCGATACGCTTCAAGAGCTCGGCTACGTCCGCCTTGCCATAGAAGATACCGATGCTGCCAGTGATGGTGCTGGGGTTGGCGAACACGTAGCTGCCGGGTGCCGAGATATAGTAGCCACCACTCGCCGCCGCGCTGCCCATGCTGACGATCACGGGCTTGACGGCCGCAGTGAGCTGGACCTCGCGATAGATCACATCGGCTGCCATCGCCGACCCGCCGCCCGTTTCGACGCGCAGCACGACCGCGCCGATCTTGGGATTTTCACGCGCTTTTTTCAGGCTCTCCGCGATCGTGTACGAGCCCACCAAGCGCGTTCCGAGTAGCGGAATCGTCTGACTGCGCCCGTCGACCATGTCGCCGTCGACGTACACGAGGGCGATGCCCGGGTTGTCTCCGAAGTAATCGGGTGTCCGCGGCGCGCGGCGATCGTCGTGCAAGAGCACGGGGTAGCCGACGAGCTTCGAGGTTTCGTCCTCGAGTTGGTCGTCGAAGGCGAAGCCGTCGACCAAGCCAGCAAACTTGGCCTCCGACGCGACGAACGGACCCTTGGCGATCCGGGCACGCAACTCTTGGGCGTCGATGTGGCGACCGGTCGCGACACCAATCGTGAAATTCCTCTCGATCTGCTGCAGAAGATCGATCTTGTCGGCGCGTGAGGTCTCGGTCGAACCGTCGCGCATGAAAGATTCCGGCGCGCTCTTGTGTGCGCCGATGCGCACGAAATCCGCGTGGATGCCCAACTTATCGAGCAAGCTGGCGAAATACATGTAGCGGGATTTCAAACCCGCGAAGCGGATGCCACCCGCCGGGTTGAGCAGGATGCGATCGGCGGCCGAGCACAGGTAGAGTGATGAGCCGTCCGCGTCTTCCAAATGGCAGAGCACACGCTTTCCAGCCTGACGCAGGTGGAATACGGCGTCGCGCAATTCTTGGGTGTGCGCCATGGAGTCGGCAGGCGCGGTGCGCAACTCCAGCACGACGGCTGCGACCGTCGGCTCGTTGTCGGCGATGTCCCAGAGCCGTCGCAAGAGCGCCGTGTGCGCGCGCGTGTTGGGCGTGTCTTCGATGCGCAGACTGAGGGCGTAGCGTGGTGCTTCGGCCGCCGCGCTGTCGCGGAACGCGCGTGCCGCTACCTCGAAGCCCAGGTTGTCTTGCGCTTGGTTCTTGGCCTCACCGAGTGCGTTGCCGAACATGGTTCCACCCGCGACTTCCGCGGAGCCGGAGCTGCCGTTGAAGTTGAACGCAAAGGACGCCGAGGCGAGCCACTGCTTCTCGCCAGCTTCGTTGCCTGGATCGGAGTACGCGAAATCACCGCGCAGCCGGCCAAGCTGCGGCACGTCCACGCCCAGGGTGGCGCGCGGAACCCAATACCCGTCACCGTGGCTCACGTATTCGGATTCGAGCCCAACTTCGACTGCCCGACTGCGGGCGGGGCGAATGGCGACCGCAAAATTGTAGGTGCGATCGACGAAGCCACCTTGGTCCGTTGTCGGCGCATTCAAGTTTTGACCGACGACCGCGAACCCGAAATAATCGCTCGGTCGCGACGTGAAGCCGAGCGACCAGGATGCGAGATCATGCGCGGAAGCCTGGTTCGAATACGAGCGCTGCAGCGAGAAACCGAGGCCAAACGCGTCCGACGGTTTGAACGCGAGGCCCCAAGTGAGCCACTCGTAGCGGGAGTTGTCGTTGCCGAACATCACTTCGGACGTGGCGCGCGGTGGGGAAACGATGTCCAAGCGCAGGCCCGTCGACAGCGACAGAAATGGGATTGGAAAAGCGAACGCGAACGCGTGCCCTTGATACGCGGCCGCTGCGGACTCGTTCAGGAACATCCCCGTCCAGCGCAGTTCCGTGCCGGGCAAGAACGCCAGGTTCGCCGGGTTCACGACCAGCGCCGTCGAGTCGTCGTCACTCACCGCGCTGCGCCCGAGCGCTGGCAAACGCGTCGGTTGGTCATTCGGGAAAAACTGAGCCGAGGCCGCGCGCGGCGCGAACAAGCACGTGCTCGCGAGCAGCAAACCGAGCGCCGAGCGCGTTGAAAGATGGCTCATGTGAGGATCCCCCGAGCGCGCGCGACGGCCTGGATTTCAGGTACTCGAAGCGCGAGCTCTTCGTTGTCCTTGACGGGTAAGAAGCGGGAAGCGGCGCCGTCACGAGGCATGTGCAAATACGCGGTCGGCAAATAGCTGGTGACCTCGTTGACTAAACGCTCGAACTGCACGACGGCAGTGTTCCCGACCTTCTTCTTGACCGTGAAATACGTCCAAGGAATGTCGAGCTCCAAGATGGTTCGGGCGTCGAGATGGAAGACGTTGGTGTTGAACACGCGCACCGTCGCCGGATCGAAGCTCGGAGGGATGCGGAACTCTTCGAGCACGCACAGGGTGCCGTCCACGTACGCCGGGATGCCGCCGCGGTCCGTCGGCAACTTGTCGACGACCTCGGACGTGACTGGCTTGCCGTGCGCAAGATGAAATCCGATCACCACTGGGTCCAAAGTCCCACCCATGTTGTCGATGTTGGTGACCATGATCACCTTGCCGCCCCGTTTCACGAACGCTTCCAAGAGGCCGCTCTCACGGAGTGCGTCGGGCAAATCCCCGTGACCTGGGGCATGCTCGCTGGGTCGGCCTTTTTCGTCGAAAAATACATCGCCAGTCAGTGTCACGCGCAGGGACAGGTGCTGGGTGAACGTGGCCACCGTGTGTCCGTCGAGCTCGTCTCCGAGCGCGGTGCGAATGCCCGCATCGGTCGAATGGCTGGTCATGAGCCAGAGCGGAGGCACTGCTTGATAGCGTCGCTCGATTGCACGTACTTCGGCACGCCGTAGATCCAAAAAGCTCTGCCCCGGCACCGCGTCGACGAGTGCTTTGATCACGCCACCCATGCGCGTGGCCATGCCGCCCGCGAGCACGAGCAGCGCCACGTGTCCGTCGCGCAGCGCTTGCGCCCCGAGCTCGCGCAGACGCTCGTATTCTGGCGTATCCCACTTCGGTAAGTGCTGTAGATCCTCTGGCCGCGGCGGAGTGATCTTGCCCTTGACGAAGTTGTCTTCCGCGCTCTCGGTGAGCAGCCGTAGCGCCAACCTCTTGAACCGCTCGGGGTCGAAGCGGTGGTGACGGAGCGTTGCCTGAACGTCTGGAGGGAGCTTTGCCAATTGCTCGTCGAGCGAGAGAGCCATGGCCGGGCAGGCTAGCACCGGTGGCTCGAGGCGCTTAGCCCTTCAGTCAGCGCACGCGCGGCTGAGCGGTGTCGCGGAGTCACCAAAAATACTCGCGCAAACGGTCACGGATTGGTCGGCAATGCGCCGCCGATTCGCGCCCTTTTGTTGATGCCCGGCTCCGCCCCGTGGTGCTATCGTGCGCGGCAGTGACCAAGGAATACGCATGAAAGGGATTGTCCTCGCAGGCGGTAGCGGGACGCGACTCGACCCGTTGACGCGTGTCATCTCGAAGCAACTGTTGCCCGTGTATGACAAGCCGATGGTGTACTACCCGTTGTCCGTGCTGATGCTGTCGGGCATACGCGAGATTTTAGTGATCTCGACGCCTCAAGATCTGCCTCTGTTCGAGCGCCTGCTCGGCAGCGGGGAGGATTTGGGTGTGCGCTTCAGCTATGCGGTGCAAGCAGCGCCGAACGGTTTGGCCGAGGCGTTCATCATCGGGCGCCCGTTCGTGCAGTCCGACTCGGTGTGTTTGATTTTGGGGGACAACATTTTCTACGGCGCGGGCTTCGGTCAACAATTGCGTGACGCCCGTGCGCAACTGGATGGCGCGACGCTGTTCGGCTACCAAGTCGAGGACCCGGAGCGCTACGGTGTTGCGGAGCTCGGTCCCAAAGGCGAGCTGCGTAGCATCGAGGAAAAGCCGAAGCGTCCGAAGAGCAAGCTTGCCGTCACGGGCTTGTACTTCTTCGACAATCAGGTGCTGGACATCGCGGCGAATTTGAAGCCGTCAGCGCGCGGCGAGCTCGAGATCACGGACGTGAACAACGTCTACATTTCGGCTGGCCGAGCCAAGCTCGAGATTTTGGGGCGCGGTCAGGCCTGGCTCGACACCGGGACGCAGGAGAGCTTGCTCGACGCTGGCCACTTCGTGGCGACGCTCGAGCGCCGCCAGGGCACGTCCATCGCCTGTCTCGAGGAGATCGCCTATCGCATGGGCTACATCGACGCAGCACAACTCGGTCGCCTTGCCCAAAAGTGCGGCAAGAGCCGCTACGGCCAGTACATGCTGCGCGCCCTCGAAGAAACCGCTCAGTAAGGAAGAGGAACGCGCAGTGCAGGTTACCGATCTGGATCTCGAAGGGCTCAAGCTGGTTCGCCCTGCCGTCTTTGGTGATGATCGTGGCTTCTTCTCGGAGACCTACAATGCCGACCGCTATGCGGAGGCGGGGATCCGCGAAACGTTCGTGCAGGACAACCATTCACGCTCCGTGAAGGGCACGCTGCGCGGGCTCCACTATCAATCGCACCCCGGTCAGGCAAAGCTCGTGCGAGTGACACTCGGTCGCATTTGGGACGTCGCGGTGGACATCCGGCCCGCGTCGAAGACGTTCGGCCAGTGGCGCGGGGTCGAGCTGGACGACGAGAAGCGCGAGCAGTTCTTCGTGCCCGTGGGTTTTGCGCACGGCTTTTGTGTGCTGAGTGACTTTGCCGAAGTCCAGTACAAAGTCAGCGCGCCATACGACGCCAAGACCGAGTGCTCGATCAACTTCGCGGACCCCGAGCTCGCGGTGCTCTGGCCGGTCGAGCAACCCTTGCTCTCGGCGCGGGACCAGCAAGCCGAGTCGTTCGCCAGTTTTCGCGCGCGAGCCGGACGGTGACTGGCTCGGGTAAGGTGAAGGTTTGGGTCACCGGTAACCGCGGGATGTTGGCGCGCGCGGTCGGCGACGTGCTGACGGCTGCTCGCGTCGAGCTGGTCGGTACGGACTCAGAGCTCGACATCACGGATGCTGCCGCCGTGCACGGGTTTGCCGAGAGCGAGCGCGTCACTCACATCGTCAATTGTGCGGCCTACACGCGCGTCGACGACGCGGAGGTACATGAGGAGCTTGCCACCCGCGTGAACGCGACGGGGCCTGAAAATCTCGGGATCGCGGCACGGCAACTGGGCGCAAGTGTGCTGCATTTCTCGACCGACTACGTTTTCGACGGCAACGCGAAGGACCCGTATTCGGAACAGGCCACGTGTGCTCCGAGCGGGGCCTATGGTCGGAGTAAGCGGCTCGGCGAGCAACGCTTGCTCGCGACGGCGAGCGGCTCGAATCCGGGGCGCGTGCTCATCATCCGCACCTCCTGGTTGTTCGGCGAAGGGGGCCCCAACTTCGTCGCGACGATGCTCGGGCTGATGGCAGATCGCGAGCTATTGAAGGTGGTGGCCGACCAATTCG